>JAIEMH010000222.1 GCA_019752245.1 Flavobacteriaceae bacterium | reverse complement strand
GTTACTGAAGTAAAGATGCTGGTGGAGGTGGAAGTGCTGTGCTGTTGGAAGGGAAGATGCTGGTATGGATGCTTGTGGAGGTACATATGCTGGTGGAGGTGAAGATGTTGGTAAGGAAACTGGTGGAGATGTTGGTAAAGAAACTGGGGGAGAAGCTGGTGAAGGTGGAGATAGGAGATACTGGAGAAGGTGGAGATGCTGACAGAGGTAGATATGATCAGAGGTGGGTGCTCGCTACTTTTGTCAAGAACTTTAAATACTTCATTAATGATGATTTTAGTGTTGCTAACAATGTTCTTGTTTGGTGGAGAATCTATCAGAGGATTTATCTTTGCTATGCTTATAGGTATTATTGTAGGAACTTATTCTTCTTTATTCATTGCAACACCAGTATTGGTTGATACAATGACTAAAGGTGATATTCAAGATATTGAAGAGCGTCACTTTAATCAAAATTCATAATAATAAATTTTTTTATTATACTAAAAACTACCATAGAAATATGGTAGTTTTTTTTTATTAATTAAAATGATAGTTACTAGTTAGTTTTGTATTTTTAGAATAATGCTATCAAAGTATTGAATGAATAGGTGATTTTAATGGTAATGTTTTTATTTGATTCTATTTTACTTTATTGAACTATACTTATCATTTTTTAACTTTGTTTAAAGATGCTAAACAACGTTTGTAATGTTAAGTAAAGTAATTTATGTTATATTTAATAAAGGATATTTTGTCAATAATACCAATAAAAAAAGAGCACTATGGCTCTTTTTTTATTAAATGTGTACGTAAATTTTTAATAATCTAAATCTTCTGGTAGTGGTTTTTCTGCCATGAATAGGAAGTAAATACCAACCATTATAAAAGGAATACTTAACCATTGTCCTGTGGTGAATAATCCTAACAATTCTTCAATTCCTCCTTGGCTACCTTTTACATATTCTACAGCAAAACGAACTGACCACAATAGAATTAAGAATATTCCAAATAGCAAACCATGTTTTTGAGCCGTTTGCGTTTTCCAATAAAGAAATAGCAAAATAAAGAAAACAAAAATATAGCAAAAAGCTTCATATAACTGGGCAGGATGTTTAAGAGGAACTTGAGCTAGTAAATCGGCAAACTTTGGATTGGAAACAATTGCATTGTACGCCAAATCTGGATCTCCAATTTGTGTTTTGTACATTGCATCTTGTGGAGAATAATAATCTCTAACAAAACGAATTCCAAATGTTTGATTAGTAGTAACTTTACCAACGATTTCTGAATTAAAAAAATTACCCAGTCTAACAAATATAGCTCCACAAGCTACAGGAATAACAACTCTATCTAAAACCCATAAAATAGGTCTTTTTATTACATTTTTGCTATAAAAATACATTACTAATATTATTGAAATTGCAGCACCATGACTAGCTAAACCAGCAAAACCAGTAAATTGAAATTCAGGTTCAAACTTGAAAGGTAATAATATTTCAAGTGGATGATTTCTAAAATATTCCCAATCATAGAAGAATACATGTCCTAATCTAGCACCTAATAATGTTGCTAAAACTGTCCATATAAAAAGTGTGTCAAGTTTTTCTAAAGGTTCTTTTTCATTAATGAATATTTTTTTCATTATGTACCAGCCTAAACCAAAGGCTATAACAAACATTAAACTATAAAATCTAATGTTTAAAGGACCTAAATGTATTCCTTCAGATGGATTCCAAATCATTTTTTTTATTGTTTTTTTTGGGTTTTATGCAACGATTTTTCCCAAAATTAGTAATTTAATAATAATAATAAATTAAATTTTTGTTATTTGTGAGAACATTTTTTTTCGGGAACTGGATCATATCCACTTTTTCCCCAAGGATGACAACTTAGGATGCGTTTAATTCCCAAATAAGAGCCAGTGAATAAGCCATGAACTTTCAAGGCTTCAATAAAATAGCTAGAACAAGTAGGTTCAAACCTGCATGTTGAAGGAGTAAATGGTGAAATCGCCTGTTGGTAAAAGCGTATAATTAGTAGTAAAGGAAATATTAAAATTTTTTTCATCAACTTTTAGTTGTATTAAACACTAAATGATGTTCCTTCTTTTCCGTCTTTAAGTTGAATGCCAATTGCTTGTAATTTATCTCTAATTTCATCAGATAGCGGCCAGTTTTTATTGGCACGTGCTTCATTTCTCATTTCAATAAGCATTTCTACAACACCTTCGAGTTTCTCAGAACTGTTGTTCGTAGATTTTTCATTTTTGATGCCTAAAATATCAAATGTAAAAACTTCTAATGTGTTTTTTAAAGTTTCTAAATCAGTATTTGTAATGGTTTCTCTTTTGTCATTTAGAATATTTACAAAACGGATTCCTTCAAAAATTTGTGCAATTAAAATTGGAGTATTAAAATCGTCATTCATTGCATCGTAACAAGTTTGTTTCCAGCTATTGATATCAATACTTGAGGCTGTACTTGTTTCAATTTCGTTTATAATTTGTAAACCCTCAATTACTCTATTGAAACCTTTTTCTGCTGCTAATATAGCATCATTCGAAAAATCTAAAATACTTCTATAATGTGCTTGTAACATAAAAAAACGCGCAACATTTGGAGAAAAAGCTTTGCTTAGAAATGGACTATCACCTGTAAAGATTTCACTAGGAAGAATATTGTTCCCAGTTGATTTTGCCATTTTTTTACCGTTTAAAGTAAGCATATTGGCATGCATCCAATAATTTACGGGACTGTGACCTGTGCAAGCTTCATTTTGTGCAATTTCACACTCGTGATGTGGGAATTTCAAATCCATTCCACCACCATGAATGTCAAAAGTCTCACCAAGATATTTTGTACTCATTGCTGTACATTCTAGATGCCAACCAGGAAAACCAATTCCCCAAGGAGAAGGCCAACGCATGATGTGCTCCGGTTCGGCTTTTTTCCAAAGTGCAAAGTCTTGCGGATTCTTTTTATCGCTTTGTCCATCAGTATCTCTTGTGTTGGCCAACATATCCTCTATATTTCGACCACTTAGTCTGCCGTAATTGTGAGTTTCATTAAATTTTACAACATCAAAATATACTGAGCCATTAGTTTCGTAAGCAAAACCTTTTTCAATTATTTCTTTTACAATTTCTATTTGCTCAATGATATGACCTGTTGCAGTTGGCTCGATGCTTGGCGGTAAAAAATTATATTTGTCTAATATTGTATGAAAATCAACAGTATATTTTTGAACAATTTCCATTGGTTCCAATTGTTCTAAACGTGCTTTTTTAGCAATTTTATCTTCACCATCATCAACATCATCAACGATGTGACCTACATCAGTTATATTTCTAACATAGCGAACTTTATATCCTAAATGTAATAAGTATCTAAAAATAACGTCAAAACTCATAAATGTTCTTACATTTCCCAAATGAACATTGCTGTATACAGTTGGACCACAAACATACATTCCAACATTACCTTCACTAATAGATGTGAAAATTTCTTTTTCTCCCGATAGAGAATTGTATATTTTTAGAGTTTGATTTTTATAAAGTGGCATATTTTAGTAGTAATGTTCAGTAATTAAAACTGATTTTATAAGTGTTTTTAAAATTTAGTGTCTAATTTTATATAATCTAGAAACTCTCTTCTTACAGATTCGTTTTTAAAAGTACCTCCAAACTCTGCTGTTACAGTACTACTTTCAATATCTCTAATTCCTCTGGAATTAACACATAAATGTTTGGCGTCAATTACACAGGCTACGTTGTCAGTGTTTAGAACTTTTTGAAGTTCTTTTACAATTTGTATAGTTAATCGTTCTTGCACCTGTGGTCTCTTAGCGTAATAATCAACAATTCTGTTCATTTTTGAAAGACCAACAACTGTTCCATTTGAAATATAAGCAACATGAGCTCTTCCTACTATTGGTAATAAATGATGTTCGCATGTAGAATAAACAGTAATGTTTTTTTCAACCAACATTTCATTATATTTATATTTATTTTCAAATGTTGATGAACTTGGTTTTTTATTTGGATTAAGGCCACCAAAAATTTCTTTTACAAACATTTTTGCAACTCTATTAGGAGTTCCTTTTAGACTATCATCGGTTAAATCCATGCCGAGAGTAGTTAAAATGTTTTCAACATCTTTTTTTATAAGATCAATCTTTTCGTCATCACTTTTATCAAATGCATCTTTTCTAATAGGAGTATGTTCATTGGTTGCAAAATGATTGTTGCCAATTTCATCAGTATGGTCTTCGTTATGGTTCATTTTTTTTGTAATATTTTTTTTAGCAATTTTTATCTGCAAAGATAAATATTATTGATTTATAAATAACATAGGAATCTTTAAATTTAAAATTTTGAAATTTTAAGATAAATTTTGGTTAAATTTATGTATATTTCGCTCCATAAAATCTATTATAAAATGAAAAAAACTACTTTTTTTGCTCTACTAAGTTGTCTATTTATTAATGCATTATACTCCCAAAATTTGCTTGTTAATGGCGATTTTGAATCAGGTGGTAATGGAGTAGGGTTTAGTATTAATGGTGCTGGATACAATCAAATTGTAGCTCCTTTTTCAGGTACTAGTTTTCCTGGAAATTATGCGTTTACAAACAATCCACAACCTATTAATACTACTTTTTTTATAGCTGGTGGTGACCATACAACTGGAACAGGAAACATGATGGTTGTTGACGGAAATACAACTGGCGGTAATCAAAGATTTTGGAGAGCAGGAAATACAGGTGGAGGAGTTTGTTCGCTAACAGTAGGTGCAACATATAACTTCAGTTATTGGATAAAATCGGTTTCAACAGATGTTGTTGGGCCAGCAAACCAAGCTGTTATTGCAGTTAATTTTACAAATGCTAATAATATTATCTTGGTTTCAGGATTAGCTGTTGCTCCATTACCGGCTGCAGGTTGGCAAAAAGTAACCTATAGTTTTACTCCAACATCTCCTTGCGTTAATATAGAACTTTCAAATAGTAATGTAAATCCAGTAGGAAATGATTTTGCAGTTGATGATTTTTTGGTTACTCCAACAGCTCCTTTATCAGCAACCTATTCTGTACAAAACTCTTCTTGTCCAGATCTTAATGATGCCCCAATAACTGTTGATGCTTCT
>JAIEMH010000067.1 GCA_019752245.1 Flavobacteriaceae bacterium | reverse complement strand
CGGTATAATTTGTATTCAAAATAAAGGCAAACTTCGTGAATTACAGGTTTTCCCTTTTGTTGTAAAGAAGCTATTTGGATGGCTGTAATTAAATTCTCTTTAGCGTCAGTTCGCAAATCTCCAATTGGCAATTGTGAACCGGTAAAAACAACAGGTTTTGCTAAATTTTCTAGCATAAAACTCAAAGCCGATGCCGAATACGACATAGTATCTGAACCATGTAAAACAACAAAACCATCAAAATTCATATAATTCTCTTCTATTATTGAAGCAATTTTCATCCATTTTTCAGGATTCATATTGGAAGAATCAATAGGTTTTTCAAAAGAAATAGTTTCAATTTGACAATCCAATTGTTTTAATTCTGGAATTTTTTGCAATAACTTTTTGAAATTGAATGCCTTTAAAGCTCCAGTTTCAAAATCTTTCATCATACCAATAGTTCCACCGGTATAAATTAAAAGTATGTTGGGTTTAGATTGCATTATCATATTTAGATTTGTTCACAACAGGATTGGCATACATGTTCAAGAAACCTTCCATCATAATTTCATTAGAACAATCGATTTTCATTTCTAATCTTCGTTCGAATAATGATTTCTCATCTTCGGTATAATGATCTTTATATTTGTCGGTTTTGTTCAATATATCGTAGGCAATGTAGTTGGTTGGCCACAATTTATACGATTGTAAAATAGAATCGTCTATTGCTTGAGCCAATGCTTGAACTTGCTTGTTGGTATTATCATTTTCTCGCTTAATTTGATCCAATTCATAATCTAAAACATCACCAACATGAATGTGAATGCGTTTCTTCTGACCAATAATTCCGCTTAATAACGTTATAAAATCTTCGTTTTTTTCTTTAACATAAGTTTCTGCCTTTGCTTCTGCCATTAATTGCGGCATTTTTAAAGCATCAGTTGGATCATATTCATAAGAAATAGAAACTGGAACGATTTTTAATTTCTTAAAATAGTCCATTACATTTTTCTCGTCAGAACCCATTCCGAGCATTTTTAAAACTCCCGAATGTGTGGCGTCATTTCCGTCTTTAGTTCGTCCTTCACGTTGTGCAATCCAAACCGAACGATTTTCACGAAGCAATAATTGCCCGATATATTCTGCCATTAATTTAGAACTTTGTAATAATTCGCGTGGCGATAAACCACGTTGAACTAAGAAATTTCTATTTAATTTAGCCAACGTATTCATGAAGTCGCGTTTCACCAAATTGTCACCAATTGCAGAAGCCGTCATGACCAAACCATGTTCAAAAAGACAAGTATTTAGCAACGACGTGTCTAAAATAATATCTCTGTGATTGGATATAAAAAGATAGGATGTATTTTTTTGTAGTTTTTCAAAACCTGAAGTAGTTAATCCTTCAGACGATTTTTCTAAAACTTTTTGTACCGCTTGATATATAAAATTGCACTGAAAATCTCTAATAGAATGAGTTCTTCTCAACTGTTCTTTCCACACTTCATCATCAACATCTGGGAACGTAAAATCCATTATTGCTTTCATCATCGGATGATTTAATGATGCACGAATTGCTTCATTTACCTCGGTATCGTAAAACGGACGAATTGCGTCAAATTTCTGCATTTTGGTTTTTATTTTAAGATGAACAAAAGAACAAAAAAAATATGAATTTTTTATTATTTAAAGATTAAATGCCAAAAATAGCTTTAGAATTTTCTGTAGTAATTTTAGCAATTTCTTCTATTGGAAGATTATAAATTTCGGATAGTTTTTGAGCCACCAAAACCGTGTAACTGCTTTCGTTTCGTTTTCCACGATGTGGTATTGGCGCTAAATATGGCGAGTCGGTTTCTAGAACAATATGTTTCAAATCGATATCTTTCAAAAATTGATCTATTTTTCCGTTTTTGAATGTTGACACGCCTCCAATTCCAAGTTTTAATCCTAAAGATATTGCTTTTTCTGCCTGAGCAAAATCACCTGTAAAACAATGAAATATCCCAAATAAATCATCACTTTTTTCACTTTCTAAAACTTCAAATGTTTCGTCAAAAGCATCTCGGCAATGAATATTTATTCCTAACTTATTCTTTTTAGCTAATTGAATTTGGTGTTGAAAAGCATGCTGTTGCTCTTTCAAAAATGTTTTATCCCAAAACAAATCAATTCCGATTTCACCAACGGCATAAAATTTTCTTTCAGCAAATTGAGTTTCCACGTGCGCCAATTCTTCCAAATAATTTTCTTTAACATAACATGGATGTAAACCCATCATCAGGAATATATTTTCAGGAAATAGCAATTCCAAATCATACATTTTTTGTGTGTAAGTTGAATCTATTGCCGGAATAAAAAATCGAGAAACACCAGCATCAATGGCACGTTGAATCATTTCAACACGATCGTCTTGGAACTGCGAAGAATATAAATGGGTATGTGTATCGGTTAGAATCATTTTGGGGTTGCGAGTTTTGGGTTGCGAGTTGCAAAAGTAGTGTTTAACGCAAAAAAATAAACACAAAAGTCACAAAAGTTATAGGCTTACTATTTGACTATTGTTTTAAAAAAAATATTCAATTTATATCACAATTGTATTCTTTTAACTCAAACGGACTGCACAATATAATGTTTAACGCAAAAAAATAAACACAAAAGTCACAAAAGTTATAGGGTTTCTTTTGTGACTTTTGTGTTAAAAAAATCAATCTATTTTTTTCAACAATTTCTGTGCTTTTTCATAATCTTCAGCGTCTTTTGGAATTTGTTTTAAATACGTTTTACATTCTTCCAATTGCTTTTGTTTCAGTTTTGAAAGTGCCAAATTATAAGTTGCTTTATCTTTATAAATTGAAGTTCCCGATTGTAATTTTGTAAATGTTGTTTCAGCATCAACAAATCTGTTTTCTTCTAAAAGTGAAATTCCGTAGAAATACCTAACTTCTGGTTTGTCATAATCTTTTAAAACTATTTCAAAATTCTCGATGGCTACTTTATACTTTTTAGCATTGAATGCTTCTTGAGCTGCTTTCAAATTTTTGATTATGCTACCACGTTCTACCAAATTGGCATTTTCGTGCTGATAAAACTCACTATAATCGGAATTTCCTTGCATCATAAACCACGTTCCAAACAAAATTGCAATTGAAGCTGCAACTGCATAATGCCATGGTTTGAACTGAATGACTTTGGATTTTTCCTCTTTCTTTTCAGCAAAATGTTCTTTAGAAATAGTATCTAAATTATTTTTAAAAGCAAGTGTTTCAGACGAAAATTTGGTTTCTAAAAAAGCATTAGTTTCTTTATAAATTTCAAATTTTTGTCGAATATCAGCATCGTTTTGAAGTTGGTTTTCAAATTCCAATTGCTCTTCTTGAGACATTTCATTATTCAAATAATTCTCGAATGTAATGTATAATTCTTCGTTCATGGCCTTAGTATTTTAAGGATTTATATCTATTGGATTGTTGAATCATTTCCGTCAATTGACCTGTACAAAGTGATTTTTTCTTGCGAACATATCCATAAGTAACATTTAATTTTTCGGCTACTTCTTCCATGGTTTTTGTTACAAAACTCAACTTTAGTACTTCTTGACATTTTTCACCTAATTTTTGAAACATTTCATCAAATAAGGATTGTTTATCGTCAAAAACTTCAGTTTGAAAAGTCATCTCTTGAACTGATTCCTCTATAGATACATTTTCTTCCATTAATGTTACCTCTTTATTGGAAGATTTTTTTAATTCATTCAACCAACGACGTTTACATAACAGAAAAAAATAAGCGTCAAATGGACAAGTCAATTGCAATCCACTAGTTTTTGCTTGATTGTAAATAGTTATTAAAACTTCTTGAATAACATCTTGTGTTTGATCGTCGTCACCACTATTGGTTCGAATGTAGTTTTTCACTTTCGGAGCAAACTTCTTATATATAGACTGTATGATATTAGAATTATTCTGAAGTAATCCATCAATATAAATTTGGTCTGGATGAATATTTTTATCGTTCATAAGTGGCTAATTTATTGGCTAATGTAAAAAAAATAAAATTAGTGGGTAACAAATTTTAATGTGCATTGATATAGGTATATAAAGTTAATTGAAATAGTGGTTTTAAAAAGTTCTTCGGAAAGTAAATTTTTAAACATCTGAAAAATAAATTCAGATTAGAGGTAACAAATTAAAACACTAGTTGATATAACAATAGAAATCAAAATTAAAACAATTAATAAAAACATTAAATACTAGAAATCATGAAAAAATCAATTTTAACATTAGCAATCGTAGCATTTTCATTTTCAAATATCAATGCTAAAGAAGTAACAACAACTTCAAACACAATCGAAACTACAACTCTAACTAGAGATCAAATAAAAAAAGTTTATGATTGGAACGTAAAAACAAATCAAGGTAATTATTCGGGAACAGCAAATTCCTTGGAAGAAGCCAACAGAATGATTGAATTATCATCAATAGGTGAAGTAATTCTTGACCGAAAAATAGAAAGTTATTTTGAAGTAAAAGAAACTATAGCTTCCAATAAAACGAGAGTATATTTTTGGGAAGTAACAACAAATTCTGGAACCGCAAAAGGTTTTTCAAGCTCTGAAAGTCAGGCAAAAAGAATGATTGAATTGGTTAGTACTGGTGCCATTTTAAACTATAAAATCATTCAAAGTGCTGATTTTGACAAATAATTTTAAAAAATGGGTAACAAAATAATAGCCCAACTGATATAACAATATAAAAAATTAACAGAATCTTAAACAAGTTCAGATTAAAAAAACCTAGAAATCATGAAATCAACTAAAAACACATTAGCTCAAATTAAAAAAATTGGAATTGCATTAGCATTAGGATTGGCTATAACAAGTTGCAGTCCACCGCCACCACCGCCACCGCCACCATTACCATGCGTTACAACTGGCACAGATTTTCAACAATTATATAGTACCGTTACAGCCTTACCTGGACATTCAAATGTGGTAACTTATGATAGTGACCAAAAGGCATGCCTCCAAGTAGTATGATTGTATCGCCTGACTTTGCGTTCGGGAGGGTTTTGTATGCATCTTTTGCAGCACGAATCGCCATAGCCAAATCTTTGATCTTTTTTGTAGTAAACGTCTCTACTGCGTAG
>JAIEMH010000342.1 GCA_019752245.1 Flavobacteriaceae bacterium | reverse complement strand
AAGATACGGCTTTTATTGTGCGTTCCAACAAAAGAGCGAACCAATACAATGAGCAAATTAGAACCAAAATCCTCGATAAAGAAAGCGATTTATCTACTGGCGATTTCTTGATGGTTGTGAAGAACAATTATTTTTGGTTGAAAGAAAAAGACGAAGCCGGTTTCATTGCCAATGGTGACATCATCGAAGTTTTAGAAATTTATAGTTTCAAAGAATTATACGGATTCAAATTTGCCAAAGTCAAAATACGAATGGTCGATTATCCCAACCAAATTCCGTTTGAAACCGTTTTGATTTTAGATACCATAAAAAGTGAATCACCATCCTTAACCTACGAGCAATCCAACCAATTGTATGAAGAAGTGATGAAAGATTACGAACATTTAACCACCAAATACGCTAAATTCCAAAAAGTAAAAGAAAACGAATACTTCAACGGATTGCAAGTAAAATTCTCTTACGCCATAACGTGTCACAAAAGCCAAGGCGGACAATGGAACACCGTTTTCATAGAGCAACCATATTTACCCGAAGGCATAGACAGAGATTACATTCGTTGGCTTTACACAGCAATTACAAGAGCCAAAGATAGATTGTATTTAATTGGGTTTAAAGATGAGAGTTTTTTGGAGTAGTTAGAAATTATTATATTTGTTACTATAGTTATTAATATCTCTGATTTAACGGAATGCTAGAAAAAACTTTAAGAAAGTAAGATATGAATTTTAAAAACATAAAAGTTTATCATTTTTTTTGGATCACTACGTTATTAATTTTAATTGTCGGAATCTTTAAAAACTACTCAAATGAAAATTCAGCTATTGATATAAATATACATGATACATATTATGTAATTACAAATTTCGATTTAACTATAGTATTAATCTTATTGTACTTTTTCAATGGGTTTGGTTATTGGTTAGTGAAAAAAAAACTCAATAGAAACTTAATAAAAACCTTAACTATTATTCATTCAATAATTTTTATTGGTGGATTTATTACATATTGGTCAGTTTTTTTATATTGTGAAATTAATAAAAACGAATTATTTCCTTTGTTTGATGATTATGAAATAATAAATAAAACTTTGGTATTAATATTATTATTGATTGTAGGAATTGGAATTCCAATTTACATAACAAACTTACTGATTGCAATTCTGAATAAAAGAAAATCCTTATAGTCTAGATTTACTATCCTTTTCCAAGAAAGAATAAAATAAATTCAAACGAAAAAATATCAAACGAAAAGAAAAATTGGTATATAGTTCAGATTATTGAAAAATATGAACCGGTAAACCGAAATGAAGAGAATGATTTGAGAAGAGTAACTACTTATGGAAATCATCATCTTATCAAAGCAGATTCTCCAGAAGAAGCTTTTGATAAAGCAGTAAAACTTGGAGAAAAAACTAATTATAAATTCATTAACTCCGATGAATTAGAAATGGAATCAAGTTTTGTTGGAATTGGAGAATTGTTACCAATATACGAAGACATTGAAGATGGTGCAGAACTAATGTGGACTGATTATGGATTTATTAGTAATCGTAGAACAATGAAAATTCCTAACAAAAAAGAAGAAATTTTGAATTTAATTAAAACGAATAATAAAGAATAATTTTTCAATTCAAAAAAAGACTTTCCAAAAGACACTCCGCAAACATCCTCCAACTTTGCGGATTTTTTTATACTTTTGGATTTATCCAATAAACTCAAATCTTCAAAGATCATATTAAATGCACGATAAATTAATAGCTTACATCAACCAACACATTTCTTCTAATTTAACAACCGAAGAAGAAGCGTTGGTTAAAGCATTTTTTAAACATAAGAAAATTAGAAAAAAACAATATTTTTTGCAAGAAGGCGAAGTTTGTAAAAATGTTGGCTTTGTTGTGAGCGGTGCGATGCGTCTTTATAGTGTTGACGATAAAGGAATGGAGCATATTGCGCAATTGTATATTGAAAATTATTGGGCAGGAGATCGCGAAAGTTCCATTACGCTGCAACCCTCAGTTTATAATATTGATGCTTGGGAAGACACCGAACTTCTTATTATTTCGAGAGCAGAAATGCTAGATTTAACTAAAAAAATTCCAGCTATATCGCAAATGTTACGATTGATGGATGAACGAAATGCCATTGCAAATCAAAGACGTTTAAAATCAACCATCAGCAATACAGCAGAAAAACGTTATGAAGAATTTGCAGAACATCATCCACAATTCATTCAACGTTTTCCTCAACATATCATTGCCTCATTTTTAGGAATCACGAAAGAAACCTTAAGCAGAATCAAAAAGCAATCTTTAAAATAATAATTGCGTAAAATATTATAAAACCGTTGATAAATGTCAACGGTTTTTTTTATCATTTGTCATCGCATTTTGGTGGGTTATTGAAGCAAATTTGCATAATAAAATTATAAAAAAAATGGAAAATTTAAAACACACACCAGCAACTCAATTACTTCGTAACAGTTTAGATACATTTTTATCAAAAGACATGAAAGCATGGTCAGAACTTTGTGCAGAAGATGTCGTTGCTGAATTCCCTTTTGCTCCAGAAGGTTCACAAGCCAAATTTGAAGGTCGTGAAGCGCTTTATGCATACTTAAAAGACTATCCGAGTTTTATCGATGTAAAATCTATTCCAACCATGAAAATTATTGGAACAGATGATGAAAATGTTGCCATTGCTGAGTGGAGCGCATCTGGAGTTGTAATTGGAAACGGAAATCCTTATGAAATGAGTTATGCAACATTTGTAACTTTTAAAGATGGACTTATCATAAACTACAGAGAATATTGGAATCCTCAAGCATTTATGAAAGCCATGAGTGGAGGAAGTTTTGCAAATGAATAAAACTTTTTTGCCCTAACTTATTTTGAATGCTCCGCAAATGTCTCCTGACTTTGCGGATTTTTTTATACATTAGCTTTACAAAATAACAAACAACCAATAAACCATGGCACTAATAAACGTACATCTAAACTACAACGGAAATGCAGAAGAAGCATTTACTTTTTACAAATCAGTTTTTGGCGGTGAATTTTCTAAAATTACACGTTTTAAAGATTTAGCAAGTCCAGAATTTCCCATCGATGAGAAAGAAGAAAATAAGATAATGCACATTGCTTTACCTATTGGAAACAACGTATTAATGGCAAATGATGTTCCAGCAATTTTGGGAACCACTAACGAAAACGAAAACCGATCTAAAATAGCAGTTTCTGCCGAAAGTAAAGAAGAAGCCGACAAATTATTCAACGGACTTTCTGCAGGCGGAACAGTTGAAATGCCAATTCAAGACAGTCCTTGGGGTTCTTATTTTGGAATGTTTAGAGATAAATATGGTATAGAATGGATGATCGATTTTGATGCTAATTCAAAATAGTAAAATTGTTTAATGTTGTTAGAAATAAAAATTTATATTTGAATCATTAAACAATTCTTAAAAAAATAATCATGGCAACTGTAAATGCATATTTAACTTTTGACGGTACTTGCGAAACAGCATTCAATTTTTACAAATCAGTTTTCGGAGGTGAATTTACCTATATGGGAAGATTCAATGAAATGCCACCAGCAGAAAACCAAGAACCAATTTCTGAAAAGGCAGGAAATTTAATTATGCACGTTTCATTGCCAATTAGTGCAGAAACCGTTTTGTATGGAAGCGATACTTCGGAAGCTTTTGGACAATCAATTGTTATGGGCGATAATATTTCTATTTCAATAAACGCATCGAGTAGAGAAGAAGCCGACAGATTATTCAATGGTTTATCTACTGATGGAGTTATAAAAATGCCTTTGTCAGATACTTTTTGGGGTGCCTATTTTGGAATGTTTGTTGACAAATTTGGAATTCATTGGATGATGAATTTTGACGAAGTTCCACAATAAATCTTTTAATGAAGAACTTCTATTTATTAATTTTTTGTTTACTATCCCGAATTATTTTTGCGCAAGCAAATGATACTATTCTGTATGCTTCTTTTTCAGATAATATAAAAACGCCTTTCAATCCTATTGGAAGTGACAATACATATGCATTAAAAGCTAGAGTTTTGCCTTTCCTTTTAGGTAATGGAAGCGGAATAAGTACTTTGCTTGGAACCGAAATTGGTTTTTTAAAAAGAAATTCAATTGGTTTTGAAGGAATTTATATAACCAAACACGATACGGAAGATAAGGTTACCGATTTGAATGGTGTTTATCATGAAACCGGAAATCGTTCTAAGTATTTTGAAAGAGCAATTTTGGTCGATTATCGGTTTTATTTTAATTTTCAAAAATACCGTCGCCAAAACGGATTGACATTTTATACTTCGTGTTTTTTCAAAAAAGGTCAAATTGACGAACGAAATGATCCCAATTTTAGGAATGAATACATCAATAGAAAAGAAGATTATAATTCGTATGGAATTGTTTTGGGCTCGATTTTAAATTTTAAAAACTCAGAACATTTTGGGTTTGATGTTAGCCTTGGATATTTTCGAAAAGACAAAAATATTTCAACAGATTATAGAGAAGCAACATTAATTAAAACAATAAATAGTAACGAAATCGGTACAGGATTGCGAATTGGTTTAACAATTGATTATTGGATTTTTGTAAGCAACAAGAAGAAGAATTAATTTCATAAATTTACAAAAAAATAAAAGTTATTATTTCCTACAAATCTTAAATTATGAAAATCATTGCCGTAATTCCTGCTCGTTATGCTTCAACACGTTTTCCTGCCAAATTGATGCATGATTTAGGCGGAAAAACTGTAATTCTTAGAACTTATGAAGCAGCAAAAGAAACCCATCTTTTTGATGATGTTTTTGTAGTTACTGATTCCAACTTAATTTTCGATGAAATAATTTCACATGGTGGAAAAGCCATCATGTCTATAAAAGAACACGAATCTGGAAGCGATAGAATTGCAGAAGCCGTTGCCAATTTAGATGTTGATATTGTAGTGAATGTTCAAGGCGACGAACCTTTCATAAATAAAGAACCACTAGAAAAAGTTATTGAAGTTTTCAAAAATGATGCCGATAAAAGAGTAGATTTAGCTTCTTTAATGAGAGAAATCACCAATGAAGACGACATCAATAACCCAAATAATGTTAAAGTAGTTGTCGATCAAAATGGCTTTGC
>JAIEMH010000098.1 GCA_019752245.1 Flavobacteriaceae bacterium | reverse complement strand
GTTGTTTCTGTTGTTGTTTTTGTTAAAATTTTGTTGTTGTATTGTTTTTGTTGTTGTTATTAAAGCCAATGCCATTTTTTACAGTGCTGTAGTAAGTCAATTATTAATTTTCTTCATCTATTATTTAGATGTAGTCAGTTTCTTATGGCTAAATTTTATTGGTGCTTTACTCACAATAACTTTGTCAGTTATAGCACAAACAATACTAAATCAAAGGAAAAAAATAGTTGCTTAAAAAAAAGCCACAAATTAAAACAATTTGTGGCTTTTAAATTTTATAAAAGAAGTACTTATTTTTTACTCCATTCTTTAATACTATCGTTATTCATTTTAACGTAATCCGCATTTTTTTCTTTTTCAGCTCCAGCAAGTGATAACTTAGCCGTTTCAATTGCACCTTTTTTATCACCCAATTTTCCTTGAATTAGCGATTTCAAACGTAAATACCAAAAGGGTATATCTTCACCAGCTTTAGTCATTCCAACAGCTTTATTAACATATTCTAACGCTTTATTTAAATCACCATTAGATTGAAAAAAGTACTGAGCAGATGAAAAATAATCACCAGCAGTGGGACCAGCCAAAGTTTTAGTAATACTAGCTATAGCCGCTTTTTGAGTTGGAACTTCAAACTTTACAGAAACCATAGTTTTCTCCCAAGAAATATCTAAAGTAGCAGAATCATTTGTCAAATTATTAATTCCCATTGTAAAAGATTCTACATTGTTGTTTAGCATAACTGAATCTACATTTAAACTAACAGCAACTTTATTTACATCATAATTTTCTGGCAATCCCCAATTGTCTGTAGCAGTATAAAAAATAACTTCCCACATATCTGCTTTTGGAGTTGTATAAATGGCATACTTTCCTTTTTTTAATGTTGTACCATTAATTACAACATCCTCACTAAAAGAAATTGTTGAATTAGAATTTGCTCCTGTTCTCCAAAGTTTTCCAAAAGGAACTAAATCACCAAAAACAACTCTTCCTTTCGCACTTGGTCTTGAATATTCAATAGTAACATCAGTTAACCCAACTACTTGTTCTACAACAGCTTTCGGACTAGGTTGTGGCGTTTTAACCTGCGCTTCAATAGCAAAATTAGCAATCATCATTGCCAGTACAATAAATATTTTTTTCATAATTATAAGTTTAGATGGTCAAAATTACAAATTGTATTTTCTTCAAATGTTAATTTAAACTTAAATCAAAATATTTTTTGTTTAACTTATATTTAAAATAGTTAAACATTTCGTACCTTTACACAAAATAAATCAATATGAAAATATACCGATTACACACCAAACAAAATTTACCTATAACAATTGATCAAGCTTGGGATTTACTTTCTGATCCTAAAAATCTTCAAAAAATCACACCCGAATATATGGGTTTCAAAATTCTTTCTGGAGCAGATAGACCAATGTTTCCCGGACAAATAATTCAATATATTGTAACTCCTGTTTTAGGAATTCCAGCAAAATGGGTTACCGAAATTACTCATGTTGTTGATAAAAAATATTTTGTAGACGAACAACGTTTTGGTCCATACGCACTTTGGCATCACAAACATTTTATAAAAGAAATTCCTGGTGGTGTTGAAATGGAAGATATTGTTGATTATAAAGTTCCAATGGGAATTCTTGGTCAATTGGTGCATCCATTTTTAGTGAAACCCAAATTGAATGAAATATTTGAATACAGAAGAAAAAAATTAATCGAAATGTTCGGAGAATTTAAAGGATAAAATCATGAAAAACATACTACTAATTGGCGGTTCTTATGGAATAGGATTTGCCATTGCAAAAGAAGTACAAGAAGGAAATAACGTTTTTGTAGCTTCAAGAACCAACGATAATTTATCAGATTTAAACGTTACTTACCTTCCGTTTGATGCCTCAACAGATGCTTTAGACACTTCAAAATTACCAGAAATTATTGATGGCTTGGTTTATTGTCCTGGAAGTATCAATTTGCGACCGTTTCGTGGTTTAAAACCCGAAGCTTTCGAACAAGATTTACAGATAAATTTCATAAATTTGGTGAAAGTTATTCAAGCTGTTTTGCCCAATTTAACTGCTTCCAACCAATCCAGTATTGTACTTTTCAGTTCCGTTGCAGCAAGTATGGGAATGCCATTTCATACTAGTGTTGCTGCTGCAAAAGGCGCCATCGAAGGATTTGCAAAAGCATTGGCTGCAGAATATGCACCAAAAATTAGAGTAAACGTAATTGCACCATCATTAACCGATACGCCACTAGCAGAAAAGTTTTTGAGCAACGACGATAAAAAAGAAAAATCAGCACAACGTCATCCGCTTAAAAGAGTTGGAACATCTGACGATATGGCGCAAATGGCAAGTTTTTTATTGTCTGAAAAAAGCAGCTGGATATCAGGACAAATCTTCCATGTAGATGGCGGAATGTCAACATTATTAGTAAATGGTTAATAGTTTAAAAGTTTAATTTTGTTTAAGAGTTTAAACAAAATCAAACCACTTTTAAACAATAGTAAACCACTTTAAATAAAAATTAAATGAACATATTTTGGTTTCGACGCGATTTACGATTAGACGACAACGTTGGACTTTTTCATGCTTTAAATGCTGATGAGGAAGTACTTCCTATATTTATTTTTGATGATTCCATACTATCGCAACTACCAAAAGACGATGCGCGTGTAACTTTCATTCACAATCAGCTAGAAAAAATACAGAAACAACTACAAGAAATCGGAAAATCAATTGCTGTTTTTCACGGAAATCCGTTTGATGTTTATCAGAAATTAATTTCCGAAAATACTATTAAATCGGTTTATACTAATCACGATTATGAACCCTATGCACGCAAAAGAGATTTAGATTTATTTCATCTTTTTAAAGAAAATAATATCGAATTCAAGACCAGTAAAGACCAAGTTATTTTTGAAAAAAGTGAAGTGGTAAAAGACGATGGAACGCCGTATGTAGTTTACACGCCGTACTCAAACAAATGGAAGGAAAACTTCAAGAAAATTAAATTAATCAATTATAATTCAGAAGCTTATTTAAATAAAATAGCAGTTCACTCCTATCCTTTTTTAAGTTTATCAGATATCAAATTTGAAACTTCATCTATAAAAGTTACACCATTTGATATTTCAAATAATCTAATTGACAACTACGAAGCAACAAGAAATTTTCCGGCATTAAATAAAACTTCCTATCTCGGAATTTATCTAAGATTTGGAGCCATTTCCATCCGAAAAATGATCGCCAAAGCCATTGAAAGTAAGAATGAAACGTTCTTTAAAGAATTAATTTGGCGTGAGTTTTTTATGCAAATATTGTGGCATTTTCCGCATACAACCAAATCAAGTTTCCGACCAAAATACGATGCTATTGTTTGGGAAAATAACGAAGATTTATTCCAAAAATGGTGCAAAGGAAAAACAGGCTATCCTTTTGTAGATGCAGGAATGCGCGAATTAAACGCTACTGGTCACATGCACAATCGCGTACGAATGATAACGGCAAGCTTCTTGTGCAAACATTTATTAATCGATTGGCGTTGGGGTGAAACCTATTTTGCTACAAAATTATTAGATTACGAACAAGCAAGCAACGTCGGAAACTGGCAATGGGCTGCAGGAAGTGGCGTTGATGCTGCACCTTATTTTAGAATTTTCAACCCTACAGAACAAGTAAAAAAATTCGATAAAGAATTAAAATACATCAAAAAATGGATTCCAGAATTGGAAACATTACACTATCCAAAACCAATTGTAGAGCATAAAGAAGCACGTGAAAAATGCTTAAAAGTCTATAAAGAAGCTGTTGGCTAAAAAAGTGTTCAGTTTATATGTTCAGATATAATTGCGCAGATTATTACTTAAAACATAACTTAGAAACTCAGTATATCAGAAACTCAGTAATAAAAATATGAAAATAGTTTGGTTCAAAAGAGATTTACGTTTGCATGATAATGAAGCACTTCACACCGCTTTATCATCATCAGGTAAAGTAATGCTTCTTTACATCTTTGAACCAAGTTTGATGAACGATTACCACTACGCGCAACGTCATTTTGATTTTATAAAACAATCGTTGGAAGCACTTCAAAAAGAATTACTTCAATTTCACACTCAAATTCTAATTGTAGAAGGTGAAGCAGTTGCTGTTTTTGAAAAATTAAATGTGCTTCTTCCAATAACTGCTGTCTTTTCGCATCAAGAAACCGGAATCAAACTCACCTACGATAGAGATTTAGCTGTAACCGAATTGTTTAAAGAACACGGAATTGTTTGGCACGAATTCATTACAAACGGAGTAATTCGCGGATTAAAAAACCGCAATTCATGGCGCGAAACTTGGTCCGATTATATGGATAAAGACTGTTTGCCGCTTAATGCAAACGCTAGAAGTTTTATTAAATACCGAGAATTAGAAGAAATTGAAAATCAATTTAGAATTCCATCCTTAAAAACCGATCCAAATTTACCTTTTCAAAAAGGTGGAACGCCAACAGCAATGAGGTATTTGAATAGTTTTTTAAGCGAACGAGTTGAAAATTACAGCAAACATATATCAAAACCAGAATTGGCTAGAAAAGGTTGCAGCCGATTGTCACCATACATTGCTTGGGGAAATTTATCCATAAGACAAGTATATACCGCTGCTTGGGAAACTCGACAAAAAGGAAAATACAAACGACAAATTGATAATTTTGCAGCACGATTACGCTGGCAAGCTCATTTCATTCAGAAGTTTGAAATGGAAAGTTCCATGGAATTTATCGCCGTAAACAAAGGTTACAGAAAGCTAAATCAAGGAATTAATGAACGCTATCACAAAGCTTGGACAAAAGGTACAACAGGCGTTCCGTTGGTTGATGCCTGCATGCGCTGTCTAAATACAACTGGCTATTTAAACTTTAGAATGCGAGCTTTAGTGGTATCCTTTTACACACACCATTTGTTCCAACCTTGGCAAAATTGCAGTCCGCATTTGGCACAACAGTTTCTAGATTTTGAACCCGGAATTCACTATCCACAAATTCAAATGCAAGCCGGAGTTACTGGCGTAAATACTTTACGAGTTTACAATCCGATAAAAAATTCTTACGAACATGATGCCGACGGAACTTTCATTAAAAAATGGGTTCCAGAGTTATCCA
>JAIEMH010000175.1 GCA_019752245.1 Flavobacteriaceae bacterium | reverse complement strand
CTAAAAATTTAGTTGCAGCTGGAGTTGCTGACGAAATTTTAGTTCAAGTATCCTATGCTATTGGAGTTGCAAAACCAACTTCTATTAACGTAGTTACTTATGGAACTTCTAAAGTAAATTTAACTGACGGAGAAATCAGTAAAAAAGTAGAAGCAATTTTTGATATGCGTCCTTATTTTATTGAGCAACGTTTAAAATTAAGAAATCCAATTTACAGCGAAACTGCTGCATACGGACACATGGGAAGAACACCAGAAACAGTAACTAAAACTTTTTCTGCTCCTGGTGGAAATGAGAAAACAGTAACTGTTGAATTGTTTACTTGGGAAAAATTAGATTTTGTAGACCAAGTTAAAGCAGCTTTCGGATTATAATATCCTTAAAGAAAAATTATAAAAAAACCTGACTAGTAATTTAGTCAGGTTTTTTATTTTTATAGAAGTTCGTTATTATAAGTTATACTTCAAACTAAAAATAACATATCTAGGTTGCACTGTATATTGCGAAGTTCTTGTTGAAAATTGAGAGAAACTATCATCATTTAATGATTTAGTATTTAGCAAATTTGTAGCTGAAACTTTGTATTCCCATTTGCTGTCTTTTTTCTGATAGATTAAACTTGCGGATAGAAAATCATATTCGTTTTCAACTGTTTTTCCTTTATTATAGTAATGATAGAATTCATATTCAGACACAAAAGAAAAACTTTTTAAGAAATAATAATCCAATCTAGCAAAAGGCTTGTCTGTAAAGAATTTCGAATTGCTATAATCATTAATAGTATAAGTATATCCAACTTCTAAATTTGGTAAATTTTTGTAATTTGTTGAAGCTTTAACTGTATAATTTTGGGTAAAACTTTCGGTTGATGAAAGAAATCCGTTTTGAATATTATTAAATTTTGACCAATTCAAACTAGTACTTACCGACGCTTTATAGTTTTTCAAAAACGAACGTCCATAATTACCATAACCTGTTAATGTTTCATCAGCAAAATTAGAATTGTAAGGTAACGATGTTTGATTTACACCATTAAATACAGAACTAGATTTTACTGCATCAATCGTTTTGGTATAACTTGCAAAAGCTGCAATGTTTTCAAAATTAAACATATTGTATTTAAAATACCTCAAAGAATGTGTAGATTGCGTAGCATTTTCTAACGCTCTATATCCTTTAGAAAGACTGTTGTATCCGTTTAAAACATAACCTTCAGCTAATTTATTTATATCTGTAAAATTATTAGTAATAGCATAATTATAGGTCAATGTTTCTGCTTTTTTGATTTGATAAATAGCTAAAAAATCGGGTAAAACTCTAAAGAAATTTCTATTAAAATTTGTTCCTAATTGCTTATTTGTCATGTCATACGTATGAAAACTAACTCCTGGCGTAAAAGTAAATTTACCAGTAAGAATTTTGTAATGTAATCCTAAAAAAGCATCATTAAAATTGTAATTCACATTATTTGTATTTTGAGCATCGGTAAGATAATTACCATTTCCGTTGTCTAAAATTTGATAAATAGAAGAGTCAAAATTTTGATGAGAATAAGTATTTCCAAAAGTTAAATTGATATTACTTTTTGGAGTAATCATATAGTAATAATCAAATTTCGCATCAATTTTATTGGTCTTTACAAAACGTTTTTGATTGATATTATTTCTATTTTCACCTGACGCATAACCCGATAAATTAAAAGGCTGCGATTGTAAATTGGCATTATAAAACGGATCTTCTTCTTGAAATAAATGTTGCATTTCAAAAGCAAAGATATTTTTATCATTGTGCGTGTAATACAAACTTAAATTCTGATTTACTGATGTTGGATTTTGTTTTTTATTGGTAAAAATATTTTCTGTCGAAGCAGAATTTCCAACTATTGATTGTCTTACCAATGCATTATCTTCGTCTTGTTTTGATAATTTAGATAAAACATCATAATCAAACTGAAACTTTGCATTAGGCTTGTAGCTTGAACTCAATTTAAACAATCCTAAATTATTTTTTTGGTGTGCAACTTCATTTCTGTTTTCAGTTGAAGCAATTTGAGATGAATTGGGTTGCAAAATATTAGTTTGCGACTTAGTTTCTAGATCTGTTATTGATGAAGAAAGAATTCCGAAACCGCTTAAACTCCATGATTTTGTTGGATTGTAAGAAAAATTGGTTGCGCCAAATTTAGTATCAATTTCTTTAGCTCGATTGTTTCTTAAAAGTGAAATTCCTAAATCATTAGAAGAAACATTAAAGCTTGATCCACCTTTTCCCATCATGTTTTTAAAACCACCAGTAAATTTAAAGTAATCTTGAATTGTTAATGGCAACTCGCCAATATTATTGAAATTACTAATTATATTAATGCTGTATTTTGGGCTATAGTAAAACAACTTTGGATTAATTAAATAGCGATCAAACTTCTCATTGTCGTTAAAACCACCGCCAGCAGTCATATCACCAAACCAGAAATTTTTCTTTCCTGATTTCAATTTGATGTTCATAGCAACATTATCTTGATTGTTTTCTACTCCTTTTAGGATAGAATTTTCATTATAATTTCTTAAAACCTGAATTTTATCAATAGCATCGGCAGGAATATTTTTTACGCCAAGTTTAGTATCACCATCAAAAAAATCTTTTCCTTCCACCATTAATTTAGTTACTTTTTTACCTTCTACTTCTACTTCACCATCAGCATTTACTTCTACTCCAGGTAATTTTTTAAGAACATCTTCTAGTTTTCTTTCGGTTCCCGATTTGAATGAATCGGCATTATAAACAATAGTATCACCTTTTATAGAAACTGGCATTTCGCGAAAAATCTCAACACAATCAAGCTGAATTCCGCCTGGTTCCATGGCAATGTTTTGAGTGATATTTTCTGATTTTGTTTCAACGGTAATTTCTTTATTTTGCATTCCTATGTAACTCAGTTTTATTACATAAGTTGAATTTGCCTTTAGGTTTAAAGCAAAACGTCCTTTATCATTGGTAATTGCATAAGCATCCATTCCTTTTGTAGCTTGGTTTACAGCCATAATGTTAGCCATTTCCAAAGGTGCTTTTCCTGATTCTAGAATGATTCCTTCAAATCTTATGTTTTGAGAAAACGAAACTGTAGTTATAAATAGTAAAAAAAGTAACGTAATTTTTTTCATGATTGTAATAATATGATGATGGGATTTTAAAAAAAGAAGAATCTCAATTTTAGTAGAGATTCTTCATTAAGTTTTTCTTGAATTTCAATTTTAGATTATCCGCCAAAACGCATTCCTCGTCCGCCTTGTCCTTGATTCATTTGTCTAAATTCTTCCATTTTTTTGGTAATGGTTTCATCATACTCTTTTTGAGTGATTACTTTTCCGGTTGAAGGTGCTTTTATTTCGGCTTTATCTTTTGGATTCAAAACCACTTTAGAGCATAAAGTAATAGTTTTTCCATCATTAACTTCTAATATCAATCCTGGCAAACCCCAATATCCTTCTGGTCCTTGATTTACTGGAATTTCGGGAGTATACCAAGCCGTTACGGTTATTTCTTTTGGCATATCAAATTCGTCCATAAAATTGGTTTTCTTTTCTTTTCCTTCGTCAGGTTTAGCATCGACTTTTTTAGTTTCGTCCTTCTTTACTTCTTCTTCTTTTTTAGGTCTGAAGTTTCTAAAGTCTGTTTTACTTGCCGGAATTACAGTTGTTGCTTTGTAACAAGTATAACCACCTATTTGACGTGTTTCGCCTTCCATTTTCCAGTTATAAACCTTTAAAGAATCTTTTATTAGAAACTCTTTTCCCATAAATTCTTTATCAACTGTGTAGGCTTTTTCTTTTACATTTTTATAATACGTTCCACCGCCACCCATTATAGATGACATCATTCGCATTCCACCACCATTTTGTCCTGGAGCATCTAGTTTTTCTTCTTCTTTATAGATGGAAGCTTGCTTATCAAAATTTAAAATGAATGTTTTTTCGAACATTTTCTTCATTCGTTCTTCCATCATTTTTTGCATATCTGGAGTAAAATCTTTATTACTAGACATTTTTGCTTTGAATTCAGAAGTGCTTGTTTTTGATTCGTACACAGCCATTCCTTGAAAATCTTTTTGAGCATTAGAAGAAATAAATGCTAATAAAAGAACTAAAGTGATTGTAATTTTTTTCATTTAAATTGATTTATCTTTATTTGAAGTAACAAATATGACGATTGAATGTGTTTTTTGTTACCAAAGAATTGTTAAATATTTAAGTTTGACTTTGTTAAATTTAAATAGTTTAATGTACTTTAGCATCACGATGAAATATATTTTATTCTTATTGGTACTTTTAGTTACAAATTTTAGTTTTTCTCAAAACGAAAAACTAAAACTAACTAAAATTGATTCTGTTTCTATTGAAGTCGACACCTTTATTGGCTATGATGGTTTTGGAAATTGCTTTTACACAAAAAATAATGTGATTTATAAAAAAGTAGCAGCCACAACCATACAATATCAAAATCTATCTTTGGGAAAAATAACCAAAGTTGATATTTTAAATCCGTTGAAAGTAATTGTTTTTTATGAAGGATTTAATTCGGTTATCATTCTAGACAATCAACTGAACGAAATTCAAAAAGTAGATTTTTCATTACTGGAAACTCCGGTTGTAGCATCTGCAATTGGAATTTCTGGACAAAATAAGCTTTGGGTTTTTAATACTTTAAATCAGCAAATAGGATTGTACGATTTGAACACTGCAACTTATCAAAATTTAGGTATACCAATAACAGAAGGAATTAGCTATTATCAAACCGATTTTAATTATTTTCAATGGATTGACAAGCAAAATCAGTGGAATGTTTGCACTATTTATGGTAGAATTTTTCAATATGGTAAAGTAGAAGTCGCCACCAATATGCAACTTTTATCGGAAAATAAAGTATTGTTTTTAGATAAAGAAAAACTGTATCTGAGAGACCGAAACATTGATAAACGTTACCAAATTGAAATTGTTGAGAAATCGTTTAAAAAATTTTATTACAAAGACCAAATTTTATCTATTTTTACCAACAAAGGAATTTACCACACCTGCAAAACCAACAGGAATGATTGTCTTTGGAATAATATCTATACTTGCAAATAAACGATTTATAAAATAAGTACCATCACTAATTACTTGA
>JAIEMH010000275.1 GCA_019752245.1 Flavobacteriaceae bacterium | reverse complement strand
CAAGGAATGATAATAAAAGAAAAAGATATGAATTTACATATAATCCGTAAAAATGATTCACTTTTTAAACATGAAGTAGGGAAGAAAATTATAATTAATCAGTTTATGGGTTATTGGTTCGACGATAAAGTTATAATTGCAAACATAAAAGATAAAAGTAATAATAACAGATATATAGAGATTTACGAGGAAGTTACAAATAATCCGTATCCTAAGTTTATTTGCAAAGAAACCAATTACGCCCTTAATAAATTAGAAGGATTTAAATATGTAGATTTGAATAGAAGTTTAAGTTATTTTAAAAAATTAAAATTGTTTAAAAATATATCGCTTATATTATCAGCTTTGTCTCTAATGTATTTATTTAAAGAGCTTTACAGAAATAAAAAGTAAAATGTTTTTCTTTGATTGCAGTAGCTATTGCCGTGACTTCATATACTATGACGGCACCCAGCTCGGCAAAGAGTTCCCATGAAAAGCTCCGCAAACGTCTCCTGACTTTGCGGAAAACTTTTTTTTCAAAAAAATTAAATAATTAAAAAAACCAAACCATGAAAAAATTAATGCTCTTATTAGCGATAGTCTTGCTAGCATCTTGCAGTAAAAGTGATGACGACTCGCCAAAAACTTTACCGCTAACCTACCAAAACTTAGCAGGTAAATGGAATTTTAAATCTGTTATTAGAGCTAATGGAACCGTAGTGCCTTTTGTAGGTCGTTGCTCCACACAAACAGATTATATAGAAGGATTTAGCTATGGTAAAATAGTAACTTATAATTTTTATCCAGATTGTGTTAGTACTGACGATAATGGGTCTGACCCTTATTATATTTTTCCTAATAACTTTATAACTTCTGGTGGATCAATTTTCAGAGATGTTACAGTAACTAATTTAACTGCAAATGGCTTTACAATTGAATATGCAACACCTAAAAGCTTAGGGTTTATGATAGATGTAAGTGATGCAAAAGCTATTGTTTTTGAAAAGAGGTAGTCTAATAACTCAAGAGTACTACTGCTCCTACTGGAATAGTATTAGATCAAGCTATTGTACTAAATGTGGTAATGTTTCAAAGTTAGTGACGAACTTATTTGCATCATTTAACTATTTGAAAAACAATAAATAAAGTAAATTTAAAAGTAAAAGGCAAGCTGTACAGTTTGCCTTTTTTCTTTTGATAATGTCATAAAACGAACAAAATGAGAAAAAGTGACACCTCTTACTTCAAAGTTAGTGATACGTTAAGTAGTCCAAAATGCAAATCTAAAAGAATAATTAAAAATGGTTTTGTAAAAAGTTTATTGAGGGTTTATTATTTATTTTTTTCTAAAAACACTTTCCATCAAATAATCTATTGCATCTTGTCTTGTTAATGATTGTTTTTTTGACCTTTTAAAAGTTGGTGCTGGTTTCACATTATTTCTTAGCATAACATATAGTTTTTCAAGTTCCTTTTCAGGAAGATGAATGGCTATAGCATATATGTTTTCAGCAGTCATAAAATGTTAATAAATAACAAAATTCCTGCTTTTATTTTTCTGCTTGTTAAGATTATGCAGGATCAGCTAGGATTGTATAGGATTGTACATCATTGTATAGGATTAGTTACTATTTATATAGGATTATGCAGGATTTTTTCTACCCGTGCAAATCACTAATACCTAGAACTGAATTTACGGACAGGATTCACGGTATTCACGGTATTTCCAAGACAAATTGAAGTTACAAAATGATATTTACGTATACATGTATAAACTAATTAAGTATAAAATATTTAATGTTTTAATTGAATTTGTTTTTAAAAATTAGTAGTACAACAAAAATTATTAAAGAAAAAATCTTTAATAAACTTCAAATCAATTAAAAAATTTAATACTATTTCACAAAGCCCTAAACAAGCCAAAAAAAAGATTATTTTGAAAGAAATAAAAAATTGAATATTTGTTGAAAAATATTTTTTAACAGTGAAGAATGATAACATAAATTTGCTAAATTGAAGTATAAAAAAAGTACACGAAACAGTACACGAAACAGTACACGATTTTTAATAGAAAAGTCATTTTAGCATATAAATTCGACAAAATAATCGAATTCATAACCCTGAGGTCGGGAGTTCAAATCTCCCTCTCGCTACGAAATCCCAAAGTTAATTCTTTGGGATTTTTTTTGTTTTACACGAAAATATTCCTTTTTCTAAACAAGAAAAAAACAGTTTTCTATAAAGATATATTTTTAAAAAAAATTGTAAGAATAAAATTATAAAAAACTATAAAAAATGTATTTTAACGACTTTTAATGCTTTTTGTCGATAAAATATTTTGTCAGAATTTAGATATTATTTAGGTTTGTTATTCAAAACCCTAATAAAAATGAAAAAAATTACACTTGTTCTGATGCTAACTCTTTTGTTTGCAAGCGTTTCGTTTGCCCAAAAAGGTAGTTCTCTTGAAAAAGCAAATTACTATTTAAAAGAAAAAGGAGAAGTAGTCCTTAAATTCAAAGCCAATAGTAAATCACAATTTTTAGAATTGAATAACATTTTATCCGTTAGCCACAAGCATGTTAACGAAAATGATCTTGAAGTTGAAGCTTATGCTAATAAAGATCAATTCAAAAAATTCTTAACCTATGGCTTATCATTCGAGGTAAGAAAAGAAGATAACGAAATTCCGCAAGAATTTACCGCAAACAGAGCTACTGCAGCATGGGACACAAGCTGGGATGCTTATCCTAAATATTCTGAATATGTAGCAAAAATGCAATATTGGGCAACAACGTACCCAAGTATTTGTACTTTGCAAAATATTGGTGCTACAACTAATGGAAGAGCATTATATATTTTAAAAATTTCAGATAACGTTAGTACAGACGAAACTGAACCAGAATTTTTATATACTTCGTCAATGCATGGAGATGAAATTACTGGTTATCCAGTGCTTCTTCATTTAATTGATGAAATTTTAACAAGCTATGGCACAAATACTGAATTAACAAATCTTGTTAACAATTCAGAAATATATTTTTGTCCTTTAGCAAATCCTGATGGATCATACAAAACCATAGGAAATGATATTTTTAACTCTAGTGGGAATGCACCAACAAGGGCAAACCAAGATGGAACAGATTTAAATAGAAATTATCCTGACCCAATTGGTGGTTTACATCCTGATGGTTTACCATACAGAACAGAAACACAATCTTTTTTAACATTTGAGGCTACACGAAATTTTGTATTAGCAGCAAATTATCATGGTGGTGCAGAAGTCGTAAACTACCCTTGGGACACATCAAACGGTGCAACTGGAACATCAGCAACAAACATTCATCCGCACGATTCTTATTTTAGAGTAGTTTCTCGAGAGTATGCTCAATTATGTCAAACTGCAGATAACAATCAGCTTTACATGGACGATGTATATGGCACTGGGCAGTTTGCTGGCACAACAAATGGTGCCGTTTGGTATACTGTAAAAGGAGGAAGACAAGATTATAATAATTATTACAATCACAATAAAGAAGTGACAATTGAAGTTTCTGCAACAAAAACTCCTCCAGCTAGTCAACTACCTTCATTTTACAATTTAAACAGACAAGGTTTATTAAATTTTATCAAACAAGCAAGTTATGGTTTACAAGGCATCGTTACTGATCAGACAGGGAAACCTTTACATGCAAAAGTTTATATAGCAGGAACAACTGATGGATTTGGTTCTTGGGTTGAAACCTCTCCTACTAATGGAGATTATCACAAAGTACAAGCTGCTGGAACATATAATGTAATATTTGAATCTCCTGGATATGCTTCTCAAACAATTTCTACGACTTTAACTAATGGAGCTGCGACTAATTTAAATGTAACTATGATTCCGGTTACTGCAACACCAGTTGCAAGCGATACAGTCATTTGTCAAGGTCAAACTGCATCATTGACTGCAACTGGATCAGGAACAATTAAATGGTACAATAGTTTAACTTCAACAACTCCTGTAGCAGCAACAGCTACATACACAACTCCAACATTATCGGCTAACACTTCATATTGGGTTGAAAATGAAGTTACAATTGCTAATGTCGGTCCTGCAACACCCTCTGGAACTGCAACAGTCGCAGCAACAGTTGCAAACAAATATTTAATATTTAATTGTACAACTCCAACAAAATTAAAATCTGTTAATATTACAACGTCTGCTGTTGGTCAAATATTAGTAGAGTTACAAAACAGTTCTGGTGTAATGTTAGAATCTAAAGCTATTAGATTATCTGCATCAGGTAATCAAGACATTACATTAGACTTCTTTATCCCTATTGGAACTGGATTAAGACTTGTCTCAAGAGAAATTTCAGGTTTAAATTTAACATGTGCTACATCGGGAATTACTTACCCATTAACAAATGGAACTGTATCGATAACTGGAAATAGTGGTACTGGAACATTTTTTCAGTTTTTTAACTGGAAATTTGAACCTTTAAAAAGCAACAGAGACGAAGTTTTTGTAACTGTTAAACCAAACCCAACAAATGCTTCTATTTCTCCAACTTCAAAAATAGCTGGAAGTGGTGCATTTACTATAACCGTTAATGGTACAAATTTTGTAGATGGGGAATCAATCGTAAGATGGAACGGAGCAAACAGAACAACTGCCTTTGTCAGTGCTACACAATTGACAGCATCAATAACTGCTTCAGATATTTTAACTGCTGGGACAGCTAATGTAACTGTTTTTAACACTTGTAACTCGACAACAACTTCATCCCAAACATTTACTATACAAACAAATTGTACTGCTCCAGTTGCAAACGTAGCTTCTTTACCAACTATTACTGGCCAATGCTCAGCTACAGTTACTGCGCCAACTGCAACTAGTAATTGTTATGGAACAATTACTGGAACTACCGCTTCACCACTTACTTACAATACTCAAGGAACTTATTCTATTACTTGGACCTATAATGATGGAAATGGATTAACTTCAACACAAACACAATCGGTTGTTGTAAATGATATAACTGCGCCAGTTGCAAACGTAGCTTCTTTACCAACTATTACTGGCCAATGTTCGGCTACGGTTACTGCGCCAACAGCTACTGATAATTGTTCTGGAACTATTACTGGAACAACTGCTTCACCTTTGACTTATTCTGCTCAAGGTACTTATTCAATCACTTGGACCTATACTGATGC
>JAIEMH010000361.1 GCA_019752245.1 Flavobacteriaceae bacterium | reverse complement strand
TATCGAAAAGGAAATCGCTATGCTAGGCGGAACAACCAAAAAGATGATTTATGGCGAAGGTCAAAAAGAATTGCGTTGGAGTTACTTCAAAGACAAAGACCCTGAAGTAATGTTCGATTTGTTTCGTAAACCACAACGCCATTTGAACGACTTGACAGTATTCGACTTTATGAAAACACTAGGTGCCGATGGCGGTAAATTCTCCGAATACATAAAAGGTGCTACTTTTATGATTGAAACACCCAAGTTGTTGGACAAAGTAGTACAACAAATAGACAAATTGCCTCTTGACAACCGAGATACCAAAGGCGATTTATACGAATACATGCTAGGCAAAATTGCCGAAGCTGGAACCAACGGTCAATTCCGCACACCACGCCATATTATCCGTATGATGGTAGAACTGATGCAACCTAAAAAAGAAGATACCATCTGCGACCCATCATTGGGTACAGCAGGTTTCTTGGTGGCAGCAGGACAATATTTACAAGACCGTCACAAGGAGTGGTTTTTAGAAAAAGAATTCCGAAATCATTTTAATACCAACATGTTTAATGGTTTAGAGATTGATCCATCTATGATGCGTATTGCTTCTATGAACTTGCAATTGCACGGCATGGAAAACCCAAATCTTGTAGGTGGTAGCGCACTAGCAGAAGGCAACGACATACACGGTAAATTCAATTTGGTTTTAGCCAATCCACCATTTAAAGGTGCTTTAGATTATGATGAAGTTGAAAGCAGTTTACTGCAAGTAACCAAAACCAAAAAAACTGAATTACTGTTTTTAGCCTTAATTTTAAGAATGCTAAAACTTGGCGGACGTGCAGCTGTAATTGTACCCGATGGCGTTTTGTTTGGAAGTTCTGGAGCACACAAAAACATCCGTAAAGAATTGGTAGAAAACCAACAATTACAAGCAGTTATTTCGATGCCAAGTGGTGTATTTAAACCTTATGCTGGAGTAAGCACCGCTATTTTATTGTTTACCAAAACCAATTCTGGTGGTACAGATAACGTTTGGTTTTACGATATGCAAGCCGATGGTTTTAGCCTAGACGACAAACGAAATCCAACTATTTCAGAAGAACAACTAGAAGCTTGTTTTGCAAACCCAATGGATGCCGCAAAAGAAGTGACAGGTAAATGCGATATTCCTTTCATCCTGAACGACTGGAAAACCGTCAACCAACAACCGACAACGGACAACTTTAAAGACCGTACACAAAAATCCTTCCTAATACCTAAATCAGAAATTGTAGCAAACGACTATGATTTGAGCATCAACCGTTATAAGGAAATTGTATATGATGAAGTGGTTTATGAAAAACCCCAAACGCTAATCGCAGATATTAAAGCACTAGACCAAAAACGTCAGGATGCTATGAAAGATTTAGAAAAAATGCTTAACTAACAACCAAATGAGTATTTACCATTACATCAAAACTGAAATTCCTTTTGATTTTGAAAAATTGCAAAACATTTTTAGCAATAATAGCGCAATTTCGTTGGAACAAAGAAACGAAAACCTCTGCTATTTTTGGCAAAACAACAACTCTACTCGTGGTATTGATGTAAGTTTTGAAAATGGATTAATCGAGTTACGAAATACTATAATGTCTAATGAAACCGACTATCAAATTACAAAGTTTCTTGCTCACATTATTTGCGAAAATTTTAAAGGAGAAACCTTTGTTGAATTTGATGATGAAGATGCAGATAGTGACGATGAAAGTTTAAAGTTGGTTTCTGTAGGTTTAGGTTTGTATGATAAGAATGAAATTGAAAAAATGCAATTGAGTGATGTTAGTACCATGCGAGGTATTATTGAACAAACAGGTAAATACATTTCTATATTTGGACCAATAAGAAAAGTCCATTTTGGAACAGATTTTATGAATACCTATAAAGATAAAACCGATGAAGAACTCATAACCATAATGCATGATTTAATTAAAAAAGTGAACTATCAAATACCAAATTATGAATATGGTAATGTAATGGAAACTGGTGATGGCGATAACATAAAAATTTTAAAACTCATTTCTAATAAAGTAGATTGCATCATTGATAAATATGACTACATTTTATTTCAAAAAAACGAAGAAGAAATAATAGCCATTGATAATAATACACTCAACACTATTTTACCAAATAGTTGGCAACGTGTTGATGAATACACAATTGTAGCTCCAATAATCTCAGAAAATGAGTTTATGGATTTAATAGAAAAAGCAGATAAATTGAACCAATTTGAAGAATTAAGAAATTAATTGGCGGAGAAAGAGGGATTCTCCACCCCAAATTTAAAATAAAATTGCAGAGAGGAAGGGATTCGATGCCATGTTTGTGACCTCGACATTGTCATCCTGAGCTTGTCGAAGGACAAACCTGTAACCTTCTGATCCCCGAAGTTTGTCATCCTGAGCGCAGCGTAAGAAGAACCTCAGACCCACTGCTTACAAGGCAGAAGTTATAAAATTTAGGTCGAAATATTTAAAAAATAAAAAAAATAAAATATGGCAGTAGAAAAAACTCCAAAAAAAATTACCTATCATATTTACAACCTTTATGAAGGTTTAAATATAGAAAATAGTTTTGAAGATTTTGATTTTCCTGACTTTGCTAATTTTTTAAATTCATTGAATGATGAAGATAGAAAAATGCCAATAAGTGATAAAAAGTTTTGTGCATTAGATTTTATAGAAACTATTGAACCAAGATATTTTCAAGGTAGACAAAAATGCTATTTTGGGATGATTAAATCGGCATCTTTCGGTACAAAGAAAAATCTAATTGATAGTGTTACAAATACAGAAAGAGAAAATCCAAAACAATTAACAGAAGGCGAAAAAGAGGAAAACTATTTTGTTCTAGCATTTAAAGATAATTCTGAATTTGAAATTATAATGCAAAATACACATTTGGGCATTACTTCTAATCATTTCAAAAACTATCTTGATAAATTTATTTATAGATATTTATCAGTAAAACAAATTGAACAAGAATTTAATACAGAAATTGGTGATATAATCATTGATGATCCTAATGAATTAATTGCACAACTTGATAGAATTATTGAATGTAAAGTTTATATGGACAAGGAAGTTTTAGGTTCACAATTTCTGGGACTATCAAATAGAACTGTTCAAGTAAAAAAAGATTTAATTATTGATGTAAAAGCAGATACGATGATGAATATCAGAGATTTTGCAAAAGATGTAGCAACCAATATTGCAAGTAATACAAATATTTCTAAAGTTTGGATCTGTGGTAAAGACAATGACAAAAATGAACACAAGTTTTTCATTGAAAGAATAATAAAAACTAACCATATCAAAGTAATTATAGACCCAACAACTAAGGCAATTGTAAAGGACTTGATGAAAAAAGAAATGATTAAACTAATATAATGTTTAGAGAATTTTTAGTTCTAATTCTAGATTATTTTACCATATCAAAAAAGTATCTTGTTTTTGATATGGTAATACCTTTTGTTTTATCATTTTTAATAATTTATATTATTCCTTCAGGTTTATCAATTAATAATGATTTTATCGGCCAAATCATTTCATTAGTTGGAATATTAGCTGGATTTAATATTACTGCGATCACTTTTCTTTCATCCACCTCAAGTAAAATGGTTGATGAGTTAAAAGCAAAAAAAGGAGTTGAACGCATTGCAGGTAAAAAAATAAATCTATTTCAAGAGCTTTATATTTATATTTCATACTCCACATTATTAGCATTCATAATAATATTTTTTGAAGTAATAGGTTATGTAATTCCTGTTTCAGCAATTTCAGAAAACTGGTTTTATAAACTATTATGCTTACTAAATTTAGCCACAGTATTACATTTAATATTGTTAAACATAAGAAACATTACATTCATCTATTTTTCATTTTTTGAAAAATCAAATTAAATAAAATGCATAAAGTTATACTCGACGATGTTCTTAAATATGAACAACCAACAAAATACATTGTTGAAACAGAGAATTATAATAATAATTTTAAAACTCCAGTTTTAACTGCTGGTAAATCATTTATTCTTGGTTATACAGATGAAGAAAATGGAATATTTACAGATGTTCCTGTTATTATATTTGATGATTTCACTACTGCATTCCACTATGTTGATTTTCCTTTCAAAGTAAAATCTTCCGCAATGAAAATTTTAAAATCTGTCAAAGAAAAAGCAGATTTAAGATTTTTATATTATAAAATGCAAACTATTTACATTGATAAAGATTTGCATAAAAGATATTGGATTTCTAAATACTCGCAAATCCAAATCCCACTACCCGATTTACCAACCCAACAAAAAATCGCAAAAATCCTAGACAAAGCCGATGAATTGCGACAATACAACCAACAACTTATAGCAAAATACGATGCTTTAACCCAAAGTTTGTTTTTGGATATGTTTGGTGATCCTGTCAAAAATGAAAAAGGTTGGGAGAAAAAGGGATTGAAGAATTTTGGAAAAATTTCTACAGGAAATACTCCATCAAGAGCTGATGCAAAAAATTATGATAATGATCATATTGAATGGATAAAAACCGATAACATAAAGGAAAATATAATATATGTTACAGAAGCTAATGAATATCTTTCCGAAAAAGGATTAAGTAAAGGTAGAAGCGTAAACGCTGGTTCAATATTAGTTGCTTGTATTGCTGGAAGCATTGAATCAATCGGAAGAGTGGCATTAACCAATAGAAAAGTTTCTTTTAACCAACAAATAAATGCAATTGAACCAAACTCAAATGTAAACTCTCAATTTTTATATTATTTAATTAAAAGCTCTAGAAAACATATACAAAATCATGCATCAAATGGTATGAAAAGAATGTTGACAAAAGGGGAATTTGAAAAAATAATAATAATACTTCCTCCAATAAACCTCCAAAACAAATTCGCAGAACGCATCCAATTAATAGAAGCGCAAAAACAGCAAGCGCAAGAGGCATTGGTTAAAAGTGAGTTGTTGTTTCAAGGGTTGTTGCAGCAGGCGTTTAATGGAGAATTAAGTTAAAAAAGTCATTATGAAATACGGAATTAAACCAAATCAATCTCAGATAGTCAATTTGCCTTCTGTTACAAAAAAAGAGATTATTGTAATTGAAATTGACCCAGAAAATAAAACTGTGAAACAAATAAAATTGGCTAATAGTTTATCATTTTTTCAAAAACATTGTAATT
>JAIEMH010000020.1 GCA_019752245.1 Flavobacteriaceae bacterium | reverse complement strand
TCTCCTAAAATATTTTCTTAAAACGTCCCGATTTATCGGGACGTTTTTTTATTTTTATAAAATGGTAAATCAAACGTTTCTTCAACGCATAGCTCAAGTTATTCTTACTGATTATTCCGAAAAATTATCGGATACAATAATCGTTCTTCCCAACAGAAGAGCCAAAGTTTTTTTGATTGATGCTCTAAAAAATCAAGCTCAAAAAACCATTTTTGCACCTGAAATTATAAGTATTGAAGATTTTGTTCAAGATTTGGCAGGAATTCGTTCAATCGATAGTGTTGAACTACTTTTCGAATTTTATACCATTTATTTAGAAGTTACAGAAAAAGATCAAGAGTCTTTCGAAATCTTTGCCAATTGGGCGAAAACATTACTCCAAGATTTTAATGAAATTGATCGATATTTATTAGATCCAGATAAAATTTTAAAATATCTTGAGAATATCAAAGAAGTTGAACATTGGGCAGTTGATATTGACAAACGTACCGATTTAATTGATAAATATTTAATTTTCTGGAAAAAACTTCCGTTATATTATCACTCGCTTTACAACTATTTACTCAATAAAGGTGTAGGCTATCAAGGATTAATTTATAGAGAAGCTGTAAATAATCTCAATCATTTTTTGGAATCTGTAAAAGAAAAGAAATTTATTTTTGCTGGATTCAATGCACTCAATCAAGCTGAAGAAAAAATCGTTCAACATCTTTTAGCAGTTGATAAAGCAAAAATTTATTGGGATATCGATGAAACTTTTTTAAACGATTCATTTCACGATACAGGACTTTTTCAACGCCGATTCAAATTTACTTGGTCGCATTATAAAACCAATCCGTATGAGTGGATTTCTACCGATTATCAGCAAGAAAAAAACATTCAGGTTATTGGTACGCCAAAATCTATTGGTCAAGCCAAAATTGTAGGCGATATTATAGAAAAACACAGTAATGATACTAACGGACAACTTCAAAATGTTGCTGTAGTTCTTGGTGAAGAAAGTCTTTTACTTCCCATTTTGTATTCATTACCAAGCAATGTTGATGCTTTAAATATTACAATGGGATTTTCTAGTAAGAACAATCCTGCACAGCTTTTAATGGCAAAATTGTTTAAAATGCACACCAACGCCTTGTCACGAAATGCCAATAGTTACGTGCTGTATTACAAAGATGTTCTCGATATTTTGACACATCCATTAATTGAACCTTTTGTAAATGCAAAAGAGTTAGTTAATAGAATTAATCAAAATAATTACACGTTTATTCTTCATAAAAGGATTCTAGAATTGCATCCAAATTCTAATGAATTATTCCAATTACTTTTTCAAAAATGGGATACCACTTCGGTTAATATTCTTGAGAATTTATCGCAGATTCTGTTGATATTAAAGTTAAATTTGAATAAGGATAATGAAGAAGAAAAAATTACAAATGCCTTTGTGTATTCTATTTTTAAAGTAATTAATCAATTGATTTCTTATTTTTCTTCTCACGAAAATATTGATTCTATCGACACACTTTATGCCATTTACAAACAAGTAATTGATGTTGCCGAAGTTTCATTTGAAGGTGAACCACTAAATGGATTGCAAATTATGGGAGTTCTAGAAAGTCGTGTGCTCGATTTTGAAACTGTTATAATTACTTCTGTAAACGAAGGAAAATTTCCTGCTGGAAAAAGTATGAATTCCTTTATTCCATATGATGTGAAACGCGAATATGGTTTGCCAACCTTCAAAGAAAAAGACGCTATTTACACTTATCATTTCTATCATTTATTGCAACGTGCTAAAAACGTTTATTTGCTTTATAATTCTGATAGTGAAGGTTTGGATGCTGGAGAAAAAAGCCGATTCATTACGCAATTGGAAGTCGAAAAGCAACCGAAACATAACTTATCGTTTCAAACCTACAACGCCGATGTTCCTGAAATTGCGCACCAGCCAATCATAGTTGAAAAATCGGAAAAGGTAATGCTACGTTTGAAAGAAATTGCCGATAAAGGATTTTCTCCATCGTCGTTAACAACTTATATTCGAAATCCGATTCAGTTTTATTTTCAACGAATTTTACGCATTTCTGAAACAGATGAAGTAGAAGAAAACATTGCAGTAAATACATTGGGAACAATTATTCACGGCGCTTTAGAAGAATTGTATAAACCATTTATTGGTAAAATTTTAATTGAAAATGATATAAAAATTTGTATCAAAAATATTGATGAAGAAGTTTTAAAACAATTTAAAGAAGTTTATAAAGAAGGTGATATCAAAAAAGGAAGAAACCTTTTAGCTTTTGAAGTTGCCAAACGTAACGTACTAAATTTTCTAAAATTAGAATTGGAAGCGATTCAAAACGGAGATCAAGTTCAGATTATTGCTTTAGAAAAACATTTAGAACGTGATTTAATTCATGCAAATTTACCATTTCCAGTAAAAATAGCAGGAAACGTAGACAGAATCGAAAACCGAAATGGAAAAATAAGAATCATCGATTACAAAACCGGAAATGTAACCAAGCCAAGCGTGACTTTAAAATCATGGAATGGTCTAACAGAAGACATTAAAAACGACAAAATCATCCAAATTCTTGCCTACGCATTTATGTATGAAGAAGATGCAAAAGGTTTAGAAATTGAAGCTGGAATTATTTCTTTCAAAAACTTAAAAAATGGATTTTTACCTTTTGGTTTTAAAGAAGGTAAAGAAGCATTTGAAGTAATTTCTTTTGAAATAATAGAAAGTTATATTGAAGAAATTGTGGTTTTATTAAATGAAATTTTGAATGCTGGTAAAGCATTTGAGGAAAAGATTTAATCGCAAAGTTTTAGCTAAGTTCGCAAGGTTTTTAAAAATTATGGAAGAAAATCTTTGCGAACTTTGCGCTTTTTTTCTTTGTGTCTTCGCGGTTAAACTCTTTTAAAAAACTCCAACAAAACCTTCAATAATTGTTTTTCATTTTCAATATGAGTCATGTGTCCATCAGCGAAAGTAGTTAGTTTTACCTGTGTGCCTTCAATTTGCTCAATATTGTCATCATAAATAAGAACACCATCTTTTTTGCCCAAAATCAATTGAATTGGATAGTTTGCAAAATGCAATATAACTTCACGATCTTTTCTAATTTTCATGCCTTCGAGCGAGGCAACTATTCCTTGTAAAGGCGTTTTGAGCGCTTCAATCTTTACTTTTTCGATTGTATCAAGTAATCGTTCTCTATTGTCAACACTAAATAAATTGGCAATACTCATACTTACAAATGCTGAATAATTTTGTTTTACAGCCACAATTGCTCGGTCACGATTGGTTTTTCGTTCGTCGCTATCAGCTCTTGAAGTGGAGTTCAAAAGCACCATACCTTTCATGAAATCCGGATACAATTCGGCGAAAGCCAACGCAATATATCCGCCCATCGAATGACCAACAAAAACCGCTTTTCTAATTTTTAATTCGTGCAAAACATGATGCACCATATCGGCTTGATCTTCCATAGAATGCATGTAACCCAAAGATTCGGTGTTTCCGTGGCCTAATAAATCAATAGTAATCACGCGATTTTTCTTTGAAAACTCAGGCACAAAAGCATTCCACATGGTTTGATTTTCCAAAAAACCGTGTAGTAAAACTACAACCGTTCCTTTTCCTTGGTCAGTGTAAGAGATTTTTGTGTTTTTGTAGATAGAGGTTTTCATTGGTGCAAAACTATAACTTTAATTTTTTTCAAACACAAAAGTCATAAAAGAAAAAGCAAAAGCCACAGAAGAAAAAACTTTTGTGCCTTTTGTGTTAAAAAAAAACGGTTCACTTTCGCAAACCGTCTTTTCTCTTTCTTCTTGTATCTATTTTCTAACTAAGAATTCATCAAACTCTCAATTTCCTCCACTTCAATAGGAATATTGCGCATCAAGTTAAACGCTTCACCTTTTTCTTGAATCACCATATCGTCTTCAATACGAATTCCGAAACCTTCTGCTGGAATGTAAATTCCTGGTTCAACAGTGAATACCATATTGGCTTGCATTGGTTCGTGTAATAATCCGTAATCGTGTGTGTCCAATCCCATGTGGTGTGAAGTTCCGTGCATAAAATATTTTTTGTATGCTGGCCAATCTGGATTTTCGTTTTGAACATCGGCTTTATCAATTAATCCCAAACCTAAAAGTTCAGAAGTCATGATTTTACCAACTTCTACATGATATTGTTTCCATAAAGTTCCTGGAACTAGCATTTTTGTAGCTTCATTTTTCACACGTAAAACCGCGTTATACACTTCTTTTTGTCTGTCAGAAAAACGTCCCGAAACAGGAACCATTCTCGTCATATCACTTGAATAATTGGCATATTCTGCACCAACGTCAAGCAAAATCAAATCACCTGCGTTACATTGTTGGTTGTTTTCAATATAATGTAAAACATTCGCATTATTTCCTGAAGCAATAATTGGAGTGTAAGCAAAACCTTTAGAACGGTTTCTTAGAAATTCATGCGCAAATTCGGCTTCAATTTCGTATTCCATTACGTTTGGTTTTACGAAATTCAAAATTCTTCTAAAACCTTTTTCAGTAATATTACACGCTTCTTGGATTAAGTCTAACTCTTCGCTTTCCTTCACAGAACGCAAACGTTGCAAAATAGGATTCGATTTTTCTACTTTATGCGCTGGATAATTTTCTTTCCACCATTTGATAAAACGCGCTTCACGAGTTTCGGTTTCAATTACGGCACGATAATGTTCATTGGTATTAATGTAAATTGTGTCGGCATAAGTCATTACTTCTTTCAACGTTTTGTGAAAATCTTGTAGCCAAATCACACTTTTAATTCCAGCAACTTCAAACGCTCTTTCTTTAGTAAGTTTTTCGCCTTCCCAAATTGCAATGTGTTCGTTAGTTTCTTTTAAAAATAAAATTTCTTTCAAATGCTCATAAGGCGCATCAGGAAAAAGCAACAAAATACTTTCTTCTTGATCTACTCCAGATAAATAAAAAATATCGCGATGTTGCGCAAAAGGCAATGTAGAATCGGCAGAAACTGGGTAAATATCATTCGAATTAAAAACGGCAACACTATTAGGTTTCATTTGTGCCGTGAATTTTGCTCTGTTTTTAATAAACAAATCACGGTCTATTTGATGGTATTTCATATGTAAGTTTTATTGTTTTTTAATGGTCATATGTTATAGCCTTTATCTTCATTGGTGTTTATTTGCAACAAACTT
>JAIEMH010000188.1 GCA_019752245.1 Flavobacteriaceae bacterium | reverse complement strand
AAGAAGCAAGTTCGGGCAAACCCTTCTTTAACCATTGGATGACCGTAAGCAACCACCGACCTTTTACCTATCCTGACGGAAAAATTGATATTGATGCGCATGCAAAATCTCGAGAAGGTGGCGTAAAATATACCGATTATGCATTGCGCAAATTTTTTGCAATGGCGCAAAAACAATCTTGGTTTAAAAACACTGTTTTTGTTATTGTTGCCGACCATTGCGCCTCTAGTTCTGGTAAAACAGAGCTTCCAGCTGATAAATATAGAATTCCAGCAATGATTTATGCACCTGGTTTTATCGAACCTAAACGCTACACCAATTTAATGTCGCAAATAGATTTAATGCCAACCCTATTTGGAATATTAAATTTTAGCTACCAAAGTAAATTCTATGGACAAGATGTTTTAAAACCTGATTACAAACCGCGTGCATTGATTGCTACCTATCAAGATTTAGGGTTAATTAAAGACGGCGTTTTAACCATAATTTCTCCTGTAAGAAAATCAAAACAGTTTCAATTAATATCCAAACCTAGCGAAGGAGTTGAAAATGATTTTCAGATTTTTTATGATCAAAAGCCTTTAAGTAACGAACGTACCGATTTAATTAACCAAACAATATCCTATTATCAAACTACTTCGGATATTTTAAAAACTAAAAAATACCAAAAGTAAATTACAAACTACTTTATATTAAAAATCCTGACTCATATTGTTACGAGTCAGGATTTTTTTTATGTTATTGCTTACTTTTTAAGGTTTAAAGTCGGTTACATTAACCAAGGACATTTGTCCATCGCTATGAATTCTTGCAAAAACCAAACGATTATTATCGGGAAAATAACGAACTAATTGATTCATAAATATACCCGAACCAGTGTTGTAGTATGGATCGTTTGAATAAGAAAAATTAACTTGTGAAGCTCTAGTTGTAAACCCAGATGCTGGAGTTAAAGTAAAGAATCCCGATGCATATCCAGTATTTAAAAAATAAGAACCTCTGATGTTTAATAATCCAAAAGAACGTGTTACATCAGCATCTGTTGCATCAGTAGGTAATTTAATATTTTTTAATAAATCACCAGTAAAAGAAAGTAGAATCAAATTTGCAGGTCCGTTTTTAAAAATTGGTTCCGGAAAACCAGCACTTCCAAATGAGGTTGTAGTTGCTCTTGTTCCCAATTGAAATTTTCCTTCTGTAAACAAATAAATTTCATTGTTCTGCAAAAAGACATTTCTAACATTTACTTCTTTAAGATCTTTAATTGAATTAAAATCTTTAAACTTATTGTTCTTCAAAATTTTACCCGATTCTAAATCATACAACATCAGATTTTCAAAATCACCTCCTCTTACTCCTTTTGTAGGATAATTAAAAGCAACCAAATAATCTTGTGTTCCAATAGATACTGCAACTGGTTTTTGTAGTTTAACTTCTTCTCCAACTTCCTTATTTACTTGACCAATAGCATCAATAACTGTAATATAGTTTAGTAATTTGTAACTTCTAGGTGAACGAACAAAAACTATTCTCCCAGAGTTAGTAATAACACGCTCATTTGTATAAAATTCATCTTGAAAAGTAGCGGTTTTTTGCCATACTACATTTAGATTTTTACCATCTAAAACGATACAATCGCTTTCTTCAGGATCTTTTTTTGTGCCATATTTTTGATAAATTACACCAAAATAGTTACCATTTTCAGATCTAATAACGTTGATATCGCCTGATTTAGACAAGGATAAAATAGGATAAGAAGCAATAACTGTAGTGGTAAATTTAGCCGTTGCTTTATCAAAAACTATTTTATAAATAGCAGCTATCTTTGTTTTGTTTGAATAAGATTCAGTAAAAACTACCACTTTATCATTTCCAACTTCATAACTTCCAAAATAATTATGCAAAATTTGTGAGTCTTTATCAGGAAACTCTTGTTTGTAAGTATCAACCAATTGATTTTTTTGATCAAACTTTCTAACTATAACTTGATTGTTCACTAGCATTCCGTCAACATTTACAACAGAAAGCAGATAGTGATTGTAGTTATCTGCCATAACAAACTGAGGATCTTTTTCTAGTTTTGAATTGAATTCAAATTTGCTTGCCCATTCCACTTTATACTGTCCAATCATGCTTGTTACAACTAACAATGCAACACTAATAAATCGTTTTAATTTCATATTTTTATTGTTTAAAAAATGGGTAATGTAGCCCAAACTACATTACCCATGGTTATTCTTTATTATTTGTAAATTCCTGTTTCCAAACGTTTCAATTCATTTTCATCATCATAAGACAACTTCATATAAATTTGATTTTCTTGAAACTCGTTTAAATATTTTTCTGCTTCTGTTTTATTACCTAAAGCAATATTTAATCTAATTAGATTGAAATAGACAAATTCTGCAATTTTTGCATTGAAATCTGCATTTTTATCTTTGTAAGCAATTTTAGTTAAAGTATCTTTCCAAATGTCAATTCCTTTTTGCATATTGGTGATGGCAACAGCACTAATTTGAGGATTTTGAGGATTTAATTTTCTTAAATTAGTGGTGATATAAATATCAGCTTTTTCTAAATCGTCATATTTTCCTTTGTTCTTAACACTTTGAATTTTTACGCTTCCTTTCACACTTTGATATCCAAAGTTATCATTCAAAAACTGATTTACAAATGCCATCACTTTATTCAAATGATTTTTTTCTTCAAGTGGTTTGTTGATATTGTTTGTTGGCGATGAAGAAATAAATTTAAACTCTTGAAAAAATGTTGTATTATTTTTTTCAACACCATTTACTTTTACAACAAGTTTTGTAGGTTGGTTTGCAAAGGTTTGACCTGCATTGTCTTGAAAATTTAGTTTTTGAATGTCTAGACTTATATCAACATAATTTCCTTCGCGAGTAAAACCATCAATGCTTACTTGAGATGCCAAAACATTATTGTCTACAATAATATAATCGTTTAAATTTGGATCTCTATAAACTGGTGGTGAAGGTTTAACATATACCGGTTTAGAAGGCGTTACAAGTTTTGGATTTTTCCCTTGATCGGTCATTGACAAACGCTCTAACATTGACAATTTCTTGAACTCTGCCGATTCTAAAGCAAATTTTTCTTTTGCTTTAACAACATCAGAATCATAATCTTTTTCTTTGGTTTGAAATTCTTTTACACTTTCAGCTACAACATTGTCGTAGTTTTTTAATGCATTTTGATGATCTACCTTAGATTGAGCAATTACATCTTCTGCTTTAAGATTGTATGGAGAGGTAACGGTAACTTTTAGTTGTCTAGAAGCAGCGTCAATAGGATTTTTTGGAGCTTTTAGCATTTGAAACTCTATAAGTTCTGAAGAAACACTTTGTGCATGTAATAGTGTAACCGATGCTAAAAGACAAAAAGAAAATAGTAATTTGCGGATATTCATTGTTTTATACTTTTTTTTATTTTAGCAAACATAGACTTTTTTTAAATAGAATACTATTTAATAAAATTTAATCTGCCAATTCAAAGTATGCAACGATTACAACAAACCATTATATTTTCTGATAAACCATTCTGAAGTTAAAAATAGTGCTATTAAAACCAAAAGCCAGTACCAATCTATTAAAGGTGTTTTTTTAACAATATCTTTTTGAATGGCTTTGTAATCTTGATTTTCTAATAGAGATTTTATCAACAAATCAACTTGATTTGGTACATAAACAACTGCTTTTGTTTGAGTTGCAAGTTGTTTTAACTTTGTCATGTCTGGATTTACAAATTGTTTTTCAATATCAAAATCTAGAATTTCAAAAGTACTTGAATAGCTAGCATTAGAGTTTAATTCCTTTACGGTAAAGGAATAACTTCCAGCTGCAAGTCCGTCAAGATTAACTTTAAAACTATTTGTTGTCTTTAATAAATCGTAGCGTTTTACTTGTTTATTTTTGGTATTGGTCACCGCAATTGTCAAGCGCGCTTTTTCATCAAACTCATAGTTCTTATTAAAATATTGTGCTGTAATTTCTAAAGCATCACCAGAATTATAAAAACGTTCGTGATTTACAATCAATGATTTTCTAGCATCATTTGAAGCCAAAAACTGAATGGTTTTATCAACAAATACATCAAAATCATCAAACGATTTTTTGTCTATAAAACTTTGAGAACGCCACTTCCAAATATTTTCTCCTATTAAATAAGCACTACGTTTACCTTGATTATCTGAAAATGCCAATAATGGTGCATTGGTTTCTACATTTCTAATTCTTGATGAAAGTAATACTGAAACATTATCTTTTGCAGTAATGGTTCCAAATGGATTTTCTAAAGGAGGAAAATTTTCAAAGCCAATATTATCAGTTGCAAATAAATTAAAATCACTGGTAAAGTTAGCCAAATAATCTTCTTTTTGCGTTGACATTTTAAAATCTAATTGTTCTTGTTGCTGGTTTAAAAAGCCAAAATCTGTATTGTTTCCAGTTATTATCCAAGTATTAATTTTAAGATTTTTATTGGCTTCAAATACTTCTTTAAACGCTGCAGTTGGTTGATACAAAACCAAAACGTTATACTTATTTAAAGCACTGATTTGATTAGGTTTAACAAAAGTTACTTTACGTTGTGCATTAGTTTCAATTGCACGTTTTAAAGCTCCTAAATCTGGGTGATTGATTCCCGAAATTAGAGCCACTTCTGTCTTTTGATCTATAATTTCTACCGCAAACCTCTTTGAATTATTATAAGTGTTTTTTTCTGTTTCACTTGATGTTAGAGAAGCGTTAAAAATTTGCAAACCTGTTTTATCTGCAGGCAATAAAATTGTTAGTACAGCCGATTTTTTAGAAGATGAGAACGACACACTTTGCTTGTTCAATACATTATTTCCTTGAGCTATAGCAAAAGTAGCAGTAACAGGTTTTGTTCCTGCATACTGCAAAAATACTTCTACTGGAAATTTGTTTTTATGAAAAGCATACTTGTTAACGTTGATTTGATTGATTTTTAAATCTAAATAAGTTGTTGTATCACCAACTACCAATGGATAAACTTTGTTGTTTGTATCAAAACTAAAAACATAATCTGATCCCGAAGTTTGATTACCATCAGAAATTAAGACGGTTGGAAATATTAGATTTTTATTAATAGTTTGTACTGTATAACAGGATACAAAGACAAACTATTGGAATAGAGAAGGGGATAGGACAGAAACACCCCTTAATGAGAAGGGGGTAGGACAGGGACAAAA
>JAIEMH010000074.1 GCA_019752245.1 Flavobacteriaceae bacterium | reverse complement strand
GCGGAATAATGAATTTTCTACTGATTCTATAAAAATCTGTAGTGTCTAATTCTTGCTCCAAAAGTTCCAAAGTACTATCCACCAAATAATTTCTATTGTCGAAAGTGTGAATATAAGTACCTTTATTTTCGCTATAGAAACACTCTACTTCGTCAATATTTATCATTTTTAGTTGTTGTCCCATTTTAATAGTGAACCGTTTTTTGTATTCTCTATCGATTGGGTTAACTAACATTCTTTTTATGGCATCAAAATCTAAACTTGAAACCAAACTTTTTTGAAATTGATTTTTGAATTTTGTAATTGCAATTGCTAAATCGTCTTCGTCAATTGGTTTTAAAAGATAATCGATACTGTTCAATTTAAAAGCTCGCAAGGCATATTCATCATAAGCCGTTGTAAAAATTACTGCACTTTTTATATCAATATTCTCAAAAATTTCGAACGATAATCCATCCGATAATTGAATGTCAAGAAATATCAAATCTGGATGTTGATTATTATTAAACCAATTAATAGATTCTTCAACCGAATGTAACATTTGATTTACTTGCAAACCCAACTTTTCGACCTTACGTTGTAAAAGTCTTGCTGCTGGCTTTTCGTCTTCAATGATGATGATGTTCATATTTTTATTTTGAAACAATTTTATATTTATTTGACCATTTAAATAGTAGTGGTGTCAAAATTACGGTTGGCAAAAGCCATGCTACAATTCCTGGTAAAAAAGTATTGTTGACAACTAAAAAAGCTGTTGTAATAGTACGGCATTCATTCTATTTCCAGTTTTGTTCTTTAACTTTTTCTTTCTCCATATATTCTCTGATTTTTCTTTCTTCCCAATCATTTCCAAAGAAAAAATCTTTACCAAAAACTGATATAGCGTGAGATAACAAACCTAATCCCCAAAAGAAAGCAGTAGAATAAGTATGCCATTGAAAAAAATGTTCGAAAGAAATGTTATCAAAGCCATCATCAAAAATCAAAAACAAATTGACAAAAATATAAACAATTAAGTGGGTGTAAAATCCTTTAATTCGTTTTACCCTTTTATAAGCCATGTAATATTCTTCGCTTGAAACTCCAGTTTCATTTTGAAATTTTTCAAACATTTGTTGTTTTTCTATTCGTCTCATAATCTGATTTATTTCCAGTTATTATTAGCTTTCTTTTCTTTTTCAATCAACTCATTTATCTTTTTTTCTTCCCAATTCTTACCTAAAAAAGGCGAGTAATTAAAGACCTTCATTGCGTGAAACAACACTCCAATTCCCCAACCTAACAAAGGCCAAAAGAACCACAATTGTTTGGGAGAAGTTATTAAATTTAATACCAAGAAAAATAAATTGAAAATAATATAGGCAATTAAATTTCCATAAAAACCTTTAATTTCTTCTACTCTTTTTTTAGCTTGATAATAGCGATCTTCTTCTTTATAACTATTTTCCATGATTATTTCCATTTAGTAGTACTTCTATCTTTATTTAAAATTTGCTGAATTTTTCTTTCTTCCCAATTGGCACCATAGCCAAAAACTTTGAATGCGTGCATAATTACACCAAAACCCCAACCTGCAGCAGAAAACCAAAACCATTGAAAATGAGGAGAAAACTTAAGATTAATGAATATTAGAATTGGAATGATACAACAATAGGAAATAAGATTTCCATAAAATCCTTTTAATTCTTCAACACGTTTTTTAGCTCTAAAATATGCTGTGTTTTCTGTATATTCAACGGAGGTTTCCATAACTGTTACTTGCTTTGTTAATATTGGTAAATGCACAGCAAAAATGCCTTTTGCATCATCAATTAAAACTTTTCTTTTAGTTAGAATTGCATAACGACTTATTATATTTTGAAGTCCAACTCCTCGTCTATCTTGCAATACTTCCTTCTTTTGCAAATGATTTTGAACAACCAAATAATCATCATTTACAACTATTTTAATATGCAATGGTTTTTGCTCACTAACAATATTATGCTTGATACAGTTTTCTAATAACAACTGAAGTGATAACGGAACCACTTTGGCGTCTGGATTTTCAAAATCAGTTGGCAATTCAAATGAAATACTGTTTTCAAAACGCATTTTCAGCAAATTCATATAGGTTTTTGCAAACGCCAACTCTTCTGAAACCGAAACCAATTCTTTGTCTTTTTGCTCTAAAACATAACGATAGATTTTAGATAATGACGTTGTAAATTTTTGAGCATTATCTGGATTTTCTTCAATCAAAGAACTTAAAACATTTAAACTATTAAAAAGAAAATGAGGATCAATTTGATTTTTTAAACTTTCAAACTTGGCGTTAGCAGTTCCTGCAATTATCTTTTGTTCCTTGACTTTATTCTCTTGATACGCCTTATAAATGTAGAACGTATAAAATGACAAAACCACTATAAAGGTCATTGCAATGGCAAAAATATAATTGGAAATAGATTCTTTTGCCCAATATTGCTCAAAACTTTTGCCTTCGATAAGTATATCCTCAAAAACTCTTAGTAAGAAAATTACAAAAAGTGATACAAAAAATGAAGAGAAAAAACCTAATACAATTCTCTTTAATGAAAATCTATCTTTGGCGAATATTTTATCCAACACATAAAAAACATACTGATTTGCAATCCCTAAACAAAACGAATACAAAAGTGTGTATAAAAAAAGATATCCAAGTCTTTCATTAAAAGCTATTTTTTCACCATAAGCAAGATTAACTAGAAGAATAGTTACAAAAATGATCAGCCCAATTCCTACTGACCTAGTTAAATCTTTGAATGTGAATTTCATAACTTTTTATCTTTTTTAATCTCCGAAGATATCTATTTACCGCAGTTTTTCAATGTTTCTTGTGCTCTGTCTAAACCCCAAGATGGAGAAAATTGATTTTCTGGCTTAAATTTAGCAAAAAGTTCGATTGATTTAGCAACTTTTTCACACATTGGTTTAGTATCTGTTCCCCAATATTTTGCGCCACCAATTTCAAATTCGGCTTTTCCAAAAACGGCTCTTGGGTTTTCTGGAGCTAATTGCAATGCTTTTTCATACAATGCTATTGTTGGAGCCGAAAGCTTCATTCCGTTTGTCATTGGATCTTGAACAATCAAAGCAGTGTTAATCATAGCTTGCATTACCAAAATCTCTGGATTATTTGGAGAAATAATTGTCGCATCATCTAATGCTAACTGAGCTTTATTGATTAATGCCGTTGCATTTTTAGAATTTGCTGGATTAAAAGCTTCTGTTGTATTTACTAAAGCTACATAATAATTAGGCAACCAATTGTTTTTTTCTGCTGCGGCAATTCTTTCGAATAAAGCCGAAGCATCAGTTGCTTTTCCTTCTTTCCAGGTTGCAAATGCTTTTCCCATTCCTTGTTCATACTGTGTTTGAGCTGTTACTAAACTACAAACGAATAATGCAAATGCTGTGATAATTTTAACCATGATTTCTATTTTTTAATTGTTACTGAAACTGTTATTATTTTAATTCTTATGTAAAAATATTGTGATTTAATGTCTTATAAAATTTATACTTACCGAAATGTCATTATATTAGGATGAACCGTAATTCTGATAATTTTTAATTCAAATTATTTAACTGATTGTCTTTCTTGTTATCGCTAATGGTCCAAAAGAAACCTACAAAGAAAAATCTATCGGCAGTTGGTGTAATGGCTCTTCTTTGAAAATTTCCTATGGCATCAGGTGAATTTGCATATTCGTAACCAAACACATTTTGAGTTCCAAGAACGTTACTTATTGAAATATAAAGTATTTTCTGCGGACTCAATAAATAAGCCCAACTCATGCTTACGTTGTTATAATTTTTAGTTTTTCCGTTCATGAATTGCAGTTCGTTTGGATTATCAAATGGTCGTCCCGAATTGAAACTATAGGATAAACCAACACTAGATTTCCAGTCATCAATCCAATATTTTGTTACAATTGACAGATTATTTTTGGCCACAAAACTTGGAGTGACTTCATTTTCATAATTTCTATAATCACGTTTGGTATCGATGTAAGAATACGAAACCCAATATTCTAAATTCTTGATTGACTTTCCATCTCTCCAAAAAATATCCAATCCTTTTGCAAAACCAAATCCGTTATTGTTAAAATTAGAATTGTATTGAACCTCTTGAGTGTCATATTTTACTAAATTGCTGTAATCTTTATAATAAATTTCACTTCTAAAAGTACGCTTGTCTTTATTGAATTGGTAATTTAAAATGTAATGTGATGCTTTTTCATTGACAAAATTAGAATTGAATTTCAAATAATCTTGTTTTGGAGCTTGCTCAAATTCGCCATAAGCAAAAGAAAACTGACCAGATTTACTTACTTTATAAGCTAGAGAAACTCTTGGAGAAACAGAAGATTGATGCAACAAATTATTATTGAAAGCTCTTACACCAGCTTTAAGCGCCAGTTTTCTGGAGAAAAAAATATCGGCTTCTGTAAATGCGGCAACAATATTGGTATTATATCCCGATTTATTATTTGTAAAAGAATAATCTTCATCAAATTGAGTTATAAAATAATCACCTCCAAAAGATAATTTTATTCTGTCGGAAATTGACTTTTTAAGCTTCAATTTCAAATGTGATGCATGTTCGGTATTGTTTATTTTATCCGTATTCAAACCAATTTTGTTAGTTCCTAATCCGTAGCTTATTCCAGTTGTTAATTGCCAATTACTGCCAAAATTTCCTTTATAAGATGCATTTACGTATAAATTATTATTGTTTAAATCAACTCTAGTTTTAGCAATCGAATTAATATTTTCTTGATTTAAATCAAATCTTGAAGCGTCAAAAGCGGTGTATAATTTAAACAAACCACGTGCTAGTTCATATCTATAAACCAATTCTCCAGAAAGCGATTGAAACGCTCTATTCCAATCAACATTTTGCGGAATCGCAACTTGATAGGGTGCCAAATCAATATAAGCTGTGTTGACACTCAACGAGCTTTTTTTCCATTTTTGCGTGTGTGCCAATCCTAATCCAACGGTCATGAGTGAAATATCAGTTTTATTTTCGGTAGCAATATCGGTTGTGTTTAATAAAAGTACGCTGGATAAAGCTTCGCCATATTCGGCAGAATAACCACCAGTTGAAAAGGAAATTCCACTAAAAAGAAAAGGTGAAAATCGACCACGAGTGGGCAAGTTTTGGGTTGATGCGCCATAAGGTTGCGCCACACGAATGCCATCAACATAGGTTTGCGCTTCGTCAGATTCGCCACCACGCACA
>JAIEMH010000124.1 GCA_019752245.1 Flavobacteriaceae bacterium | reverse complement strand
CTTTGTGATCTTGCATGTATTTAATTTGCATGTATTTTATAGAATCACGCTCGGCATTTGTCGCAAGACTTTCCATGTTAGACGAATGTTCGCATTTTTCTTCATACACTTCTGCAGAAACCGATTTTCCGCCATCCAAATAATATTGAAGTAAACGATGTACCATAACATCAGGATAACGTCTTATTGGTGATGTAAAATGGCTGTAATAATCAAATGCTAATCCGTAGTGACCAATATTTTCTGTAGAATATTTGGCTTTACTCATCGTTCGAATTGCCAAAGTATCAATTAAATTTTGCTCTTTCTTTCCGTTAACATCTGACATTAATTGGTTTAACGATTTAGAAATGTCTTTTTTATCACGTAAATCGATTTTGTAACCAAATTTAGAAATCAAAGCTTGCATTGCAAAAAGCTTGTCTTCATTAGGTTCATCGTGAATTCTATAAACGAATGTTTTCTTTTGTTTTCCAATGAATTCTGCAACTTTTCTGTTCGCAAGAAGCATGAATTCTTCAATCAAATGATTGGCATCTTTAGAAACTTTGAAATAAACGCCTTCAGGTTGGCCATCTTCTGTTAAATTGAATTTTACTTCTACTTTATCAAATGAAATGGCACCATCACTCATTCTTTTTCTACGAAGAATTTTAGCTAATTCATCTAATTTTAAAGTAGCTTCTGTAATTTCATCGGATGCTTTATATTCTTTTCCTGTTAACGAAATTTCTGCAGGAATTGTAGCAGCTTTTGTTTCAATAATTACTTGTGCTTCTTCATATGAAAATCGTTGGTCTGAATTGATAACTGTTCTTCCAAACCATTGATTGATTACAGTTGCTTTATGATCGATTTCAAAAATCGCAGAAAACGTATATTTTTCTTCATTCGGACGAAGCGAACAAGCAAAATTTGATAAAACTTCAGGCAACATCGGCACTACTCTATCCACTAAATAAACCGAAGTTCCACGATTGTAAGCTTCTTCATCTAGAATGGTTCCTTCTTGTAAATAATGTGAAACATCGGCAATGTGAATTCCGATTTCAAAGTTTCCGTTTTCTAATTTTTTGAATGATAGAGCATCATCAAAATCTTTTGCATCTTTTGGATCAATCGTATATGTTAACGTGTCACGCATATCACGACGTTTTGCAATTTCTTCAGGATGAATAGCAGTATCTAATTTTTGTGCAAAAACTTCAACTTCAACTGGAAAATCATATGGTAAACCATATTCGGCAAGAATCGCATGAATTTCCGTATCATGTTCTCCAGGTTTTCCTAAAACATTGATAACTGAACCAAATGGTGAATCAGCTTTCTTAGGCCAATCTTCAATTCGAACTACAACAACATCACCTTGTTCAGCTCCGTTATATTTATCTTTTGGAATAAAAATATCGGTGTACATTTTAGCATTGGCAGTAGTTACAAAAGCAAAATTCTTTTGAATGTCAATAACTCCAACGAATTCTGTTTTACTTCTTTCCAAAACTTCAATTACTTCACCTTCAGGTTTTTTACCACGACGTCGGTTGTAAACATAAACCTTAACTTTATCTTTATCTAAAGCATGATTCAAGTTATTTGTAGGAATAAAAACATCAGCTTCAAATTCTGGACAAATGAAATAAGCTGTTTTTCTGGAAGTCATATCAATCGTTCCTTCGTAATAATCTTGCGAAACTGCTTTCACTAAATATTTTCCAGGTTCACTTTCAATAATAACTTTTTGAGCAGCAAGAATTTTTAAATCTTTTATAATTTCGTTCCTACTTTTGGTATCGGTCAATTCAAGAATAGCACATATTTGCTTATAATTGAATGGTTTATTTGCATTTTGTGATAGTATTTTTAAAATCTTTTCAGAGAACGTTTTCTCTTTTTTTCCAAACTTTTTTGGGAATTTACTCATAATCTTTTTCTTAATAAGGTTTAAAATTACGAAGAAGTATTAAGATTTTAAGTATTATCTATTAAGATTTATCTAAAATATAACTTTTGTATCTTTATAAAAAAATTAAAATGACTGAATTCATAACCGTTGCTACTTTCAATTTTGCTTATGAAATTGCAGTTTTAAAATCTGTTTTAGACAACAGAGAAATTGAGTATTTTTTTCAAAATGAAAATCTAATAGCTATTGATCCATTAGCGAGTTTTGCTTACGGCGGAATTCATCTAAAAATTCATCCAAACGATATTGAAGTCGTAAAAGATATTTTAAACGACTTAAATACTAATTTAGATATCGTTTAATCTATTTTCTTTTCTTTAAAAAATTTGAAAGTTGTCAACATATATTAAAAACAACAAAAAGATTTTTTAAATTTAAATTAATTTATGATGGTTATTATAGCGTGTTAATTACTACAATAACTTTAATTTTTAAAGCGTGTTTTTTTAGTTATCCTTTTTTATACCGATTTATTAACATTCTTTTAAGAAAGTAAAACATTCATTTTGAAGACTTTTTTAGAAACAATCAACAGTTGTTAACAAGTTAAAAATTATACTTTTTGTAAATAACTTTGATTGTTAATTTCTGTTGAAAAACTAAAAATTTATATTAATAACTTTTCTAAAAATTCATCAAACTAAATTAGGATTTCTAATGTCAATTTTTGATTACAATTAATTTACATACAACCAAGAAAAACTTCTAAAAAACTATATAAAGTTGTTAACAAGTAATGTTAATTTAAGGTTAACTGATTTTCAAGACATTACAAAACGCTATTAACAATACAAAAAATTAACATTTAGATTACATATTTACTTCTAATATTCAGATAGTTATAAAAATAATGAAATATGATATTTTCACTATGTTTTGAATATCAAGTAGTTAAAATAGTTTGAAATAAATAAGATAAAATAGAATGTTTACTTAAATTTGTAACCATAAAACAACACACAAGAAAATATGAAAATAGCTATCGGAAACGATCACGCAGGTCCAGATTATAAAAAAGCAATTGTTGATTATTTAGTTTCAAAAGGACACGAAATTTTAAACCACGGAACCGATACTTTTGATAGTGTTGATTATCCCGATTTTGCTCATCCAGTTGCAACCGATGTAACTTCTGGAAAAGCAGAACTAGGAATCGTAATTTGCGGAAGCGGAAACGGAATTGCAATGACAGCCAACAAACACCAAGGAATTCGTGCGGCACTTTGCTGGACCAAAGAAATTTCGGCGCTAGCGCGCCAACATAATAATGCAAATGTTGTGAGTATTCCGGCGCGATTTACTTCAATTCAACAAGCAATAGAAATTGTAGATACTTTTTTAACTACCGATTTTGAAGGCGGACGTCACGCAACTCGTGTTGATAAAATTGCTTGTCAATAATATAAATCTATTTATTACTTTTACTAATTCCGTCAACAATTGGCGGAATTTATATTTTATAACCATTCAGTTACAATGAACCAAATACAATTTATACAAACACAAGCCAATACAACGTCAAAAAACATTGAAGCAACACTATAATTACTTTCAGAAGATTGCACCATTCCGTTTATTTCTCGTTATAGAAAAGACCAAACCGGTAATCTTGATGAAGTTATTATTGAACAAATTGCCAAACTTTCTAAACAATACGATGAAATTGTTAAACGAAAAGAAAGCATTCTAAAAACGATAGAAGAACAAGGACAATTATCGCCTGAATTAAAATCTAAAATTGAAAAATCATTTGATTTACAAGAAATTGAAGATTTGTATTTACCTTATAAAAAGAAGAAAAAAACGCGTGCCGATGTAGCTCGCGAAAACGGATTGGAACCATTAGCAACATTAATTTTAGCTCAAAAGAATGACGATGTAGATTTCTTGTCAACACAATATCTTAATAAAAATGTTGCCAACGAAGAAGAGGCATTGCAAGGCGCAAGAGATATTGTCGCCGAATGGATTAACGAAAATATTGCAGTTCGACAAAGCTTAAGAAGATTGTATAACCGAAAAGCAGTTATAGAAACCAAAGTCGTAAAAAAGAAAGCCGAAGAAGAAGCTGCACAAAAATTCTCTCAATATTTCGATTGGTCAGAACCTATTTCAAAAGCACCATCACACCGGTTATTGGCAATGCTTCGTGCCGAAAATGAAGGTTTTATCAAACTAAAAATCGAAACCAATCTTGATGAAACATATGATATTATTGATGAATTGATTATCAAAAACGGTAACAGTCCATCAATTAATCACATTCAATTAGCAATCGAAGACAGTTATAAACGCTTACTTCATCCAGCAATTTCTAACGAAACTTTGCAAGAAGCCAAAGCCAAAGCCGATAAAACTGCCATTGATGTTTTTGCCAATAATTTAGGTCAACTTTTACTTGCTCCGCCATTAGGAGAAAAAAGAATTTTGGCAATCGATCCAGGTTTTCGTAGTGGTTGCAAAATAGTTTGTTTAGACGAAAAAGGCGATTTGTTGTACAACGAAACCATTTATCCACATCAACCACAGAATGAAAGTGCGATGGCGATGAAAAAAATCCGTTCCATGGTAAATGCTTACAATATTGAAGCGATTTCCATAGGAAACGGAACGGCAAGTAGAGAAACAGAATTCTTCATTAAGAAAATAGCTTTTGACAAACCAATTCAAGTTTTTGTAGTTTCAGAAGCTGGCGCATCGGTATATTCGGCAAGTAAAATTGCTCGTGACGAATTTCCAAATTACGATGTTACTGTTCGTGGTTCGGTTTCTATCGGAAGACGACTTTCAGATCCATTGGCTGAATTGGTAAAAATTGATGCAAAATCTATTGGAGTTGGACAATACCAGCACGATGTGGATCAAACAAAATTGAAGGAAGAATTGGATTCGGTTGTAGTTCGATGTGTGAATTCAGTTGGAATTAATATCAATACCGCAAGTAAATCGTTGTTAAGTTACGTGTCTGGAATTGGAGAAAAAATGGCCGAAAATATTGTTGCTTTCCGTCAAGAAAATGGCGCATTTGAAGACAGAAAACAACTAAAAAAAGTGCCACGTTTAGGTGAAAAAGCCTACCAACAAGCAGCAGCTTTTATTAGAATTAAAGACGGAAAAAATCCGTTAGATAATTCGGCAGTTCATCCAGAAGCTTACGGAATTGTTGAAAAAATGGCAAAAGATTTAGGATTAAAAACCAACGAACTTATTGCTAATAAAGAGAAGATTTCTAAAATTAAACTAGAAGATTATGTTACCAAAGAAATTGGAATTCTAACCTTAAAAGATATTGTAAAAGAGTTAGAAAAAC
>JAIEMH010000133.1 GCA_019752245.1 Flavobacteriaceae bacterium | reverse complement strand
TTAATTCTAACGGATTGGTAAATGCAGAATGCGTTGGAGGAGAAATGATATCTTGCCCTTTCGAAACCAAACGAATATTGGCAATTTCATCGGTTACTTTTTCTTTTGGTAAAATACCTCCATGACCAGGTTTTGCGCCTTGCGAGAACTTAATTTCAATCATTTTCACGTTTTCTAAAGTGGCACGTTTGGTAAATTCGTCGTAGTCAAATTTTCCTTCAGAATTGCGACAACTGAAATATCCTGTACCTATATTCCAAACAACATCGCCACCTTGTAAATGGTATGGAGAAAGTCCGCCTTCGCCTGTATTGTGATAAAATCCGCCTTGTTTTGCTCCGTTGTTCAAAGCTAGAATTGCGTTTTTACTCAGTGATCCAAAACTCATGGCGCTGATGTTAAACAAACTCGCATCATAGGGTTTTTCACACTGAGATGAACCGATACGAACTCGTGGATTTTCGTTGACTTTTGAAAATGAAATGGCTCTAATACTGTGATTTATCCACTCGTAACCGTTTTCATAAACGTCAAGTTGCGTTCCGAAAGGCATGGAGTCGGTTTCTTTTTTGCTTCGTTGATAAACTAAACTTCTTTGCAATCGTGTGAATGGTTTTCCGTCGGTATCGCTTTCTATAAAATATTGACGAACGCCTGGACCAAGCGCTTCAAGTAGATAACGCATTCTTCCTAGTAAGGGAAAATTTCTACGAATGGTTTTTTTGGATTGGAACATATCGTAAAACCCCATGATTATTAACGGAATAAATATCAGTAACAAGAAACTGAATTTCCAGTTGATATAAGTTAAAATTCCGATAATTGCCATTGATGTTATGGCGAATGTTATGAATACTTTTCTCATTTTATTTTATTTAATAGCAAAGTTCGCGAAGAATATACAAATTTCGCAAAGATTTTATTTTAATTTAAATCGTTGTATTTTTCCTGTTTCTGTTTTTGGTAATTCTTCTACAAAAAATATTATTCTTGGGTATTTATATGGTGCAGCTGATTCCTTGAACCAAAGTTGAATATCCTTTTTAAACTCATCTGTTGCTTTAGATGAATCTTTAAGTACAATGTGAGCGCAAACTAACATTCCGCGTTCTTCATCGGGCAAACCAACAACGGCACATTCTAAAATATCTTCGTGGGTTAAAAGTACGGATTCTACTTCAATTGCACCAATATTATAACCAGAAGAAATAATCATATCGTCGCCACGAGCCACAAACCAAAAATAGCCATCTTCATCTTGACGAAAAATATCTCCGGTTAAATTCCATCCGTTTTCTACATATTCCTTTTGTTTTTCTATTCGGTTTAGGTATTTGCAACCTGTTATTCCGCGAACAGCCAATCTTCCTGGTTCGTTGGTTGGAACTTCATTTCCGTTTAAATCGATTATTTTGGCTTCGTAACCTGTAATTGCTTTTCCGGTTGCGCCAGGTTTCCTATTTTCTTCGTTGGATGAAATGAATATGTGTAGCATTTCGGTAGCTCCAATTCCGTCAATGATTTTCAATCCTGTTGCATCGTACCAATCTTTCCAAACCTTTAATGGTAAGGTTTCACCAGCAGAAATACATTTGCGCAAGCTAGAAATATCATAGTCGTTGACTTTGGTTGTGATGATTCTCCAAGCCGTTGGTGCTGTAAAACAAATGGTGATTTTGTATTCTTGAATGGCTTTTAATAGTAAATCTGGTGATGGTTTTTCTATTAAAAAAGTGGATGCTCCAAAATACATTGGAAACAAAACTAATCCGCCCAAACCAAAGGTAAATCCGAGTGGCGGACTTCCTGTAAAAATATCATTTTGAGTTGGTTGTAATGAGTATTGAGGAAATGCTTCGCAAATATTTAAAATATCTTTATGATAATGCGACGTCATTTTTGGTAATCCGGTTGTTCCAGAAGTGAATCCGATTAGGCAAATAGAATCGGCTTTGGAATGGTAATTTTGAAAGGTTTTTGGTTTGGATTGCATCAAATTTTCCAAGTCAGAATTTCTGTAAAAGATTACTTTTTTAAGATAATTGGATTTTACTAAATTCATTTCTTCCGACAATTCGCTGTCGCAAAAGGCATGAGAAATTTCGGCACATTCAATGATCGTAGTTAACTCTTTTGCACGAAGTAATGGCATTGTTGACACTACGATTCCACCAGCTTTTAATACAGCAAACCAACAAGCTACCATCATTGGATTATTAGCAGACCGAATCAACACGCGATTGCCCGATTTTAATCCTAAATCATCAATTAAAACATGTGCAATCTGATTGGCTTTTTCGTATAAATCTTGATACGTCCAAGTTTCTGTGAAAGTTCGAATACAAATGTTGTTTCCGCGACCTTCTTTAATGTGGTTGTCCAATAGTTTATCTACACAATTCAGCATTTCTGGATGTTGAAATTGTGGTAAATCCAAAAAAGAATATTCTGGTAGGAATTCTAATTCAGGTAAACTATTATGTGCGAAATTATCTTCGTAATGTTTCATTTGAAAAATTGTATATTGTATAATGTATTGCTGTATATTGACTTTATTTTACAATATACAATTCTACAGTATACATTTTTACTTCTTATTGCTCTTCGGTTTCAACGCTTTCTTCATTCCGTCGGTTTGTTTTCTTTCGGAAGTTTTTAACGGATATAAATGCGAAATTCCCATTTTGTATTGATTTGGAATATCATTTGCTTCAAAATTTTCATAGGCTTGAGCGTTTCTAACAAAATATGGATCCAATAATAATGGTCTTCCCAAAGCTATAATATCAGCGCGACCGTTTAAAATTATGGTGTTTATTTGATCAATATCTTGAATGTAACCAGCTGTAACTGTTGGAACATGAATTGTATTCCGAACTAAATCTGAAAATGGTGTCTGCCACATTCTGCCAGTTTGTGGTTTCTGATTGGCAACAGTGTTTCCTGTCGAAACGTTTATGATATCTGCTCCAGCATTTTTAAAAGCAGTTGCTATTTTGAGAACATCATCTTCTGAAATTCCGTTTTCTGCCCAATCAGTTGCTGAAATTCTAACAGATATTGGCTTTCCTTTTGGGAAAACGTTTCGCATTTCTGTAAAAACTCGTAATGGAAATTTTAGTCTGTTTTCAATGCTTCCTCCGAATTCGTCTGTTCTGATATTTGTTAATGGCGATAGGAAAGAAGCGAGTAAAAATCCGTGATGCGCTTGTAGTTCAATCATATCAAACCCAGCTTTTTCTGAATTTATTGTAGCTTGAACAAATTGAGAAGTGATTTCATTCATGTCGGATAAAGTCATTTCTTTTGGTGTTGCAAACTTTTCATTGAAAGGAATTGCAGATGCTGAAAGTAATTCCCATTTCTCATCCAAATCATTTTCTTCCCAAGGTTTTTTTGTTGCGCCTTTTCTTCCAGAATGTCCTAACTGAATTCCGATTTTTGTCTTTGTATTTTTATGAATAAAATCAGTTATTTTTTTCCATTCAACTATTTGGTTTTCATCATAAATACCTGTACAACCTAAAGTAATGCGTCCAGTATTTGAAATAGCTGTCATTTCGGTTAAAATCAATCCTAATCCGCCAATTGCTCTGGAAGTATAATGTTGAAAATGCCAATCGTTTACCAATCCGTTTTCTGCTGAATATTGTCCCATGGACGACATTGCAATTCGATTTTGTAGTTCTAAATCTCTTAATTTGAATGTAGAAAAGGCTGCAGATTGATTTATTTCACTGACATTGTGATTGTTATTGAATTCTTCTAAAACTTTATAAGTGAATGATTTATCACGTAATCGTAAATTTTCGTAAGTTACTTTTTTGGCACGTGTCATGCATCCGAAGGCAAATTGATAAAACGGATGTTGGTTGTGGCGGTTCATGTTTTCGAACCAATCTAACGACACTAATGCCGCATACTGAATCATTTCAACGGTATTTCTTCGTGATTTATCATATTGTTGAAAAGCAGCTTGAACATTATTTGGATTTGCCATAACGGCATCAAATAAACCAATTGCTGAATCCATAGCTAATTTTGTTCCAGAACCAATAGAATAATGGGCTGTAGCTTTGGCATCACCGAGTAAAACGATGTTTTTATGATACCAATTTTGGTTTGTTACATGCGGAAATTGACGCCAATGTGATTTATTTGAAATCAAACCATGACCATCTAATTCATCTTTGAAAATTTCAGAAATTTTAGCTATTGTATCAGCTTCGTTAGTAACTTCAAAATTGAATTTCTGCCAAGTTTCATCCGAACATTCAAAAATCCAAGTACTCATTCCTTCTTCGTATTGATAGGAATGCGCGACAATTAAGCCGTGTTCTGTATTTCTGAAAAAGTAGGTGAATGCGTCTAGCGGTTTTGTTGAACCAAGCCATACAAATCTATTTTTCTTTAGTTCGATTTTAGTTCCGAATTCGGATGCGAATTGCGTTCGTATTTGGCTTCCAATTCCGTCTGAAGCAATAATTATGTCGGCATCGTCAAATTGGCTTAAATCATCTACATTATGTTCGAAATGTAAATTTACACCTTCTTCTGTACATCTTTGTTGTAATAATTGTAACAATGTTTTTCGAGAACAGCCACAGAATCCGTTTCCGGCAATGTTTACCGTTTCTCCATCACGAGCGATAATTATATCATCCCAATAGGCGAATTTGCTTCGGATTAATTCATACGATTGCATATCGCGTTTTAGGAATTCGCCCAGCGTTTCATCAGAAAAAACTACACCAAATCCAAAACTGTCATCCGATTTATTGCGCTCGTAAATATCGATTTGACAATTGGGCATTGCTTTTTTTGTTAATATCGCGAAGTAAAGTCCGCCTGGACCACCGCCAATTACTGCTATTTTCATTTATGCTGAACTTGTTTCGGTATCTTAATTTAAGACACGTTTATATTATTTTTTTTAACACAGATTGTAGAAATTGTAATCTTTGAGTTTATCGTTTTATAGAGAATAATTCACCCAATTTTGCATAGTTTGAACCTGCTAATCGAGAAATTGGTTTGTATGTTTCTAGATTGATTTTATAATTTTCCAGCAAAACGCTATCGTCAAAATGCATCATTACAATCTCTCCAATAACCATTGTTGCTCCATTGTTATTTTCATTTGGAATGGTATAATGATGAATCATTTTGCACTCAAAAGCTATTTTGGATTCCTTAACGCGATTAGGCTTTATAAGTTCTGATGCAATTGGGGTAACATTTGCAAAAACAAATTCATCTTCGTGTGCTGGCAATTCGC
>JAIEMH010000152.1 GCA_019752245.1 Flavobacteriaceae bacterium | reverse complement strand
ATAACCACTAAATCAACATTGTTTTGAAGTGACGCGAAAGTGTCTAGAATTTGTTTTTTATCATCCGAAATAGAGAGCATTTCAGTGATTTGAACTCCTATTTTATCTAGTGATTTGGCTATAAAACCTGAGTTTGTGTCTACAATTTGACCTATTAGAATTTCATCTCCAATAGTTACTATGGTTGCTTTCAATGGATATTAAATTTTAGCTGTTTGATATTGCATTCTTGCTTGTGCACAAAGATAACAAATTTAGCCCCGATTGTAGTGAAAATCCTTGTCTTGTTGTCAAAACAAGACAAGATTGCAACGGAAAGCGGGAATTGCCATTGCTGATAATTCCCGAGCCATTCGCTACTAAATATTATACTTCGAAATCTTTTTTGATTTCTTTGATTGCTTTTTCAACTTGATCTTGAATACTATCGAATGTTGCATCAATTTCTTTTCTTTTACCTTCGGCTCTTGTCCATGCTTCTACTTGAAGAATTTCTTCGTAAGCCATTGTCATACCTAATAAATCCAAAGTTGGTTTAATTTTGTGTGCATAAGCATAAGCTTGCTTGTGATCTTTGGATTTGATACCAAGCTCTATTTGTTTTAAATCCTGAGGCACTTCTGTTACAAAAAGTGTGATAATTTGCGTTACAAATTCTGGATCATTATCCGAAAGTGCATAAACTTTTGAGAGGTTATAATTTATTGCCATTATTTAACTTGTATTCTAAATGATTTTTTATTTTCTATAAATCCTTCTAATATGTCATTGGGTTTTACAGCACTGACACCTTCTGGTGTTCCTGTAAAAATAATATCTCCTTTTTTAAGTGTAAAATATTGAGAAACATAAGCAATTAGCTCATCTATTTTCCACAACATGTGACTTGTATTGCCAGACTGAACAACTTTTCCGTTATTAACTAACTCAAAATTAATACTTTCCAGCGAATTAAAATCTTTTTTCGATAAAAAGTCTCCAATTACCGCTGAACCGTCAAATGCTTTTGATTTTTCCCATGGCAAACCTTTTTCTTTGAGCTTACTTTGTAAATCTCGTGCCGTAAAATCAATTCCTAATCCGATTTCATCATAGTAAGTGTGAGCAAATTTTGAATCTATATACTTACCTACTTTATTTATTTTTACTAAAACCTCAACCTCATGATGTACATCGTTGCTAAACTCAGGAATCACAAATGGATGTTGCTTTAGTAGTATTGCAGAATCGGGCTTCATAAAAATAACTGGTTCATCGGGTCTTTCGTTTTGAAGTTCCTCAATGTGTTTTACGTAATTCCTACCTATGCAGATTATTTTCATAAGATGTAATAACAATTTGTAAGATGAAAACCCTACTTTTTAACTTAATTTATTATTTAGTTTTCTTAGTTTGATTCCTGTTAAAACCTTTTTTGTGTATAACGGAAAATCGGCACCTTGAATCCAACCATAATATCCAGGTTCTTTTTCAAGCACTTCTTCTACTAATTGTCCTTTATTTTTTCCGAAAGTAAAAATTTCTTTTCCTTCGTTATTTAATGCAATGAATCCTGCAAAATCTACTGACTTTTTACGAGTTGTAAATTCGGATAACCATTTCATATCGTTATCTAAATCATCATATCGATCTAATTGTGCTTTTAAGATTTCATAAGTTGCCATTGTATCGGCTTCTGCTGAATGGGCATTTTCTAGATTAGTACCACAATAAAATTTTAATGCTGCACTTAAAGTACGTTCTTCTTTTTTGTGAAAAATGGTTTGAACATCAACCGAAACTCGGTTTTTCATATCAAAATCAACCTCGGCACGAAGCAATTCTTCGGCTAAAAGCGGAATATCAAATCTGTCAGAATTGAATCCGGCCAAATCAGAATCTTTAATCATGTTATGAATTTGAGATGCTAATTCTTTGAAGGTTGGTTCGTTTGCTACTTTTTCGTTAGTGATTCCATGAACTGCTGTTGTAACTGCCGGAATTGGAATTGTTGGATTTACTAACCAAGTTTTACTTTCTTTGTTACCGTTTGGATATACTTTAAATATTGAGATTTCTACAATCCTATCTCTTGCTACATCTATTCCAGTAGTTTCAAGGTCAAAAAAGCAAATTGGTCTGTTTAGTTTTAATTCCATTTTTAATTATTATCGTGACAAATATAAAATTTTGTAGTTACCTTTTATCGATTATTTAAAAAGTTTTAATCAAAAATTAAGAAACCCTTTCAATTTATTATCATTGAAAGGGTTACGTTTAAATTTATTTTAATATTCTCTATTTACATCAAATGCTTCTAGATAATCAGCTACTCGTTTCACAAAACTTCCACCAAGTGCGCCATCTACAACGCGATGATCATAACTGTGTGATAAGAACATTTTCTGACGAATTCCAATAAAATCACCTTCTGGAGTTTCAATAACTGCTGGTACTTTTCTGATGGCACCAAGTGCTAAAATTCCAACTTGTGGCTGATTGATAATTGGAGTTCCAAACACTGATCCAAATGTTCCTACGTTTGTAACTGTATAAGTTCCACCTTGTGTATCGTCTGGTTTTAGTTTTCCTGCTTTTGCACGGTTTCCTAAATCGTTTACGGCTTTTGCCATTCCAACTAGGTTTAATTGGTCCGCATTTTTAATTACTGGAACAATTAAATTTCCATTAGGTAAAGCTGCAGCCATTCCTAAATTGATATTTTTCTTTTTGATAATGTAATCGCCATCAACAGAAATATTCATTCCTGGAAAATCTTTTAAAGCTTTTGCAACGGCTTCCATCATTATTGGAGTGAACGTTAGTTTTTCGCCTTCACGTTTTTCAAAAGCATCTTTTACTTTATTTCTCCATTTTACAATATTAGTAACGTCAACTTCTATAAACGATTGCACGTGTGCTGACGTTTGTACCGAAGCCACCATATAACCCGAAATCAACTTACGCATTCTGTCCATTTCAATAATTTCGTCTCCTCCATTTACAGAAACTGGAACTGCTGAAGTTGAAGTTGATGGAACGTTTTGAACAACTGGCTTAGCTACTGGAGCAACAGTTTGTGCAACAACTGGTTGACTTGTTCTATTTTTTACAAAATTTAAAATGTCTTCTTTAGTAACTCGTCCTTCTTTTCCTGAACCTGAAATACTTTCCAATTCAGCAACAGAAACACCTTCTTCTTTAGCAATGTTTTTTACTAAAGGTGAAAAGAATTTATCTGAACTAGAAAAATCGGCTGGAGCAACACTTTCTTTAGCCGCTTCTACAGTTTTAGTAACTTCAGCTACAATTGGAGCAGCAACATCAGCAGTTTTTGGAGCTTCAACGCTTCCGCCTTCTGTTTCTATAATTGCAATGGTTTGACCAACTTTAACTACATCATTCACTTGGAATAATATTTCAGTTAACGTACCAGAAACTTCACTTGGAACTTCACTGTCTACTTTATCAGTAGCAATTTCTAGTACAGCTTCATCAGCAGCGATAGTTTCACCAACGTTTTTTAACCAATTGGTAATTGTTGCTTCTGCAACGCTTTCACCCATTTTAGGTAATTTCAATTCAAACTTTGCCATATCTTTAAACTAAAGTTGTGTTTTTTTATAATGATTGCAAAATTAGTAATTTAATCTTCATTTTATAAAGAATATACTAATTTTTTATAATGATAATTTCTCCTCTATCGATTGAATTATTACTTCCTATTATATAATTTGAGTTAGAAATATAATTCTTAAATGTTAAATTTTTACATTTATTGGAAATCATAAAATTTATAATCTCTTTGTAACTAAATGATTTTGTGTCAAAAATAATTTCAATATTAGAATTACTATTGTTTTTAAAATTAGAGAGCTCATTCAATAATCTAATTTTCTTTGTCAAATTTAGTTGTAATTCTTGATTTGAAAAAATAATATATTCATCAATTTGTTTTGTAGTATTTTGAGTTTGATTTTTCTTGATTAAAGAAAATAAAATCGCTCCAATTTTCATAAAAAAGTCAAAAATAATCGACTTTTTAAAATGCTTTTTGTAAAAAAACTGCATTGCTTCTTGAAAACGTTTCATATATTTTTCATCACGAATAGTACTTTCTCCTTTGTAATGAATAACCGAAGTTTCATGAAAATAATAATTGGTTTTGCCTTTTTTTAAAGCCATATAACTCAAATCAATATCGTCGGAATACATAAAACAGTTTTCGTCGAAACCACCGATTTCATTATAAAAATCGCGTTTCATAACCATAAAAGCGCCAACAAGAATTTCTACTTTTCCTGATTGATTTTCGGTTAAATGTTGAGCATAATATTTTCCGAATAGATTCGAAACTTTATACAATCCGAAGATTTTTGTAAACGCAACCCAAGGTGTTGGAATTCCTCGTTTACTTTCTGGTAGAAACTTTCCAGTTCCGTCAATTAATTTACATCCAACAATTCCTATTTCTGAATTTGGAATTTGGAATTTGGAATTTAAAATTTTTTCAAAAGTATCTTCTGCAACAACTGTGTCAGGATTCAGAATGCAAATGTATTCGCCTTTGGCTTGTGCGACTCCGATGTTATTTCCTTTTGGGAAACCTAAATTCTCTTTGTTTTCAATGAGTTTTACGTTAGGAAACAACTCTTTCATCATTGAACAACTATCGTCAGACGAATTGTTGTCGATTACTATGATTTCGCCATCAATGTTTTCAAGTGCTTTTTGGACACTTAAAACGCATTGCTCTAAAAAATAGCGCACATTATAATTAAGGATGATTACGGATAGTTGCATTGGACAAATTTAAAGCAACTTATTTAATTCTTCAGGATTTTTAAGGTCATTGAAGAAAATTAATAAGTCGATTCGCTTTTCGTTTTCAATAACTTTATAAAATAAGGTTGTCTGTTTTGAAATAACTATTCTAAAAATTGATTTAATAGGAACACCAACATAAGGATTTATCGATAATCTTTTTAAATTTTCATCGACTAGTAAAACAAATTTTTCTACCTCTTTATCATTCCATTTTAAATAAATAAAATCAATTTCTTGATAATATGATATTGAAGCATCATCAAGCCATTTTATTCTATATTCCATTAAGAAATGGATATTTTGCTTTGACTCTTTTCATCATTTCTTCGTGCGATATTCCCAAACCTTGTTCTGATTCTTTGATTCCTTTTTCAAGAAGTTTTTTCAAAACATCTGGCATTTTATCCCATTCTGCATCGAAATCAACTTGTGATTGATTTGTAGTTTTTTCGTAGACTACAGCTGGTTCTTCGACTTTACTTAAGTCTAGCTTTTTATCATTTTTATTAGA
>JAIEMH010000157.1 GCA_019752245.1 Flavobacteriaceae bacterium | reverse complement strand
GCACAAAATCGGATGGACTAAAAACAGGACGCATTAAACATATATTAAGCAAATCTGAACAGTCATAACCTGTTGTCATCATTCCAACAGTGATACAAACTCTTGATTTACTTGTTTTATAACTTTCAAGCCAATTGGAACGACCATTTAGATTATTGTTTGAAAAATTAATGGTCATTTGTTGTGCATCGGATACCTGAGAAGTTACTTGCACAGCAAAATCTGAATTGTATTTATTTGGATAAAGTTGTTCTGCTAATTCATTTAATAGTTCAGCAATTTTTCTAGCATGATTCTGACTTACAGCAAAGATTATTGTTTTTCCTATTTCATTTGTTATTGGGTCACGAAGTGCTTTTTCTATAAACGTTTTACAAAAAACGTAATTTGTTTTGTCAGAGAAAAAACGTTTTTCAAAGTCTCGCGAAATAAAGGTGTCGGATTCTTCTCCTTCTTCGGTTTGATTAACTACAGCATAACCTTCATCAGAAAGTAACTGTGTGGTAATTTCTGTTCTGGCATCAATAGTTATTGGGTTTCTTAGAAAGTCATCTTTAACGCCTTGAATTAATGTGTAACGAAAAGTAGGTTCACCGCTTTCGCATCCAAAAGTAGTATAAGTATCACGCAACATTCTGCGTTCAATTTCTCTTGGGTCGTTTTCTTTAATTTTATCGATGTCAACACTTTTTAAATAGTCTTTTGGTGTTGCGGTTAATCCTAATTTATAGCCACTAAAATATTCGAAAACAGCTCTAGAATTTCCAGAAACAGAACGGTGTGATTCATCGGATATTAATAGATCAAAATCAGTAGGAGTGAAGAGTTCTCGGTATTTATTATTAAATAATAAAGATTGAATTGTAGTTACAAGTATGTCAGCTTTTCGCCAACCCTCTTTATTCTCTTTATAAATTAGTGTAGTATAATCAGGTTTTAAATAATTGGTAAAATCTTTAAAGGCTTGGTCTTCTAATTCAATTCTATCAACTAAAAAAAGTACTTTACGTGCATTTTTAGAGCGAAGAAACATTTTAATTACAGCCGCCGATGTTAAGGTTTTGCCAGTACCAGTTGCCATTTCAAAAAGAAATCGGTCTTTTCCATCAATTACAGCTTTTTGAAGTGCTTTAACCGCATTTAATTGATAATATCTTAAAAATCGTAATCCGTTATTCCAAATGAAGTCTTTGCTATTTTCAATACTACCATTCCATCCTGGTCTTTCTGCATAATCAGCCATTTGTATTGAAGCTATATAGTCTACAGCTACAACCTCATCATCCAATGATGCTCGGTCTGGATTCCAGTTTTTTATTGCACCAATTTCAATAGGAGAAGGAAATTTATAGATAGGTTTAGGATTACCTTTTTTTAAATCCCATAAATAGTGCACAATTCCATTAGATAAAATTATGTATTGTGCGTTTACACTATTAGCATATTTTCGCGCTTGTTCTTTAGCTGAAAGCGGATGAATACTCTCTTTTTTAGCTTCAAGTACACAAATAGGTTTATTATTGCTGTCAACTAATAAAAAATCTAATGAACCATTTTTTACTTTTTCATAATCATTACCCCAAGCATCAATTTCTTTTTGAGTAATCTTAATATGATTTTCTAGTAATATATTTGCTTTACCTTGCTCATTATCAAAGAATCGCCAACCTGCTTCAGATAGCAGTTGGTTAATTTTGATTCTTGCATGAGCTTCGTTTTTCATTAAATAATATTAATAATGGCTTTATACTTCAAACCTAGCAAATATAAATGATTATAACAATTATATTTACACGTAGTTTTACGTGATTTTCATCAAAGATAAAAACCGCAAAATGATTTATTTTACGGTCTTCCACATTTTGGGTATTTATTTTTATTTTAGGTTTTTTTGTTAGGCATCTTTAAACAAAGTTTCCCCTTTGATGAGCCATGAAAAACCAAAACTTTCTACGGCTAGGGTTTCCATCCAGAACGTAAGTTGGTGTTCGTCGTAAAAGGTTTTTGAAATCAGTTCGAAATAGCCTGCACCAATGACTAAAATGGCTGCTATCATTAAGATGCCACACACTCTATAGATGTGGTTGCGTATTATTTTTTTAGAGCCACGGTGTTGTAGTGCTTTGTCGGATTTTGTAAATAAGAACAACGACATGTACGCCAAACATCCTAAAAAGATGCCTGCTGCCGCGTAATGGAAACCTTCTCTAAACGCACTGATTTTTAAATAAGTTACGGAGTAAACGAAATTTCCATCGCAGCAGGTTTGGGTTATGTTTCCGGTAGGAAAGCAAACCACACAAAGGGCAAACAGTCCAGCGGTGAGTGATATGAGAAAATCGACTGGTTCTTTTCCTTTGTAGATGATTAAGAACATCGCGAGTATGCTTAGAATAGCAACAAAAACACTGGCAACACGTGTGTAATAGTAATGGCTTATGGATTGTAGGGGATGGTTTAGTCCGTTGTCGATGTATAAGAATACAAATAGGAGGAAGGGCAAACTCATTCCTAGAACTCCAATGACTTTTCTTAGGGTTAGGCTGTTGGTTAACCAGATGGCGTTGTCGTCTTTGAAGTCTACGTTTAAAACGGTTTTTAGTTTGGAGTTGGTTGGTTGTTTCATGGTTCACTTTGTTTGTTATTAATTGTAGTTTTAGTTTTCTACTTTATCCTTTTAATTGAATTTCACAACAGGCTTTTCGCTTAAACCCCATTTTAGTCCGAATAGTGTTAAAAGGTTACCGCTATCTGTTTCAAAATTTTTGCCATATCCTCCGCTAATGAAGAGGTTGTCCATTACTTTGTATTGGATGACTCCCACTAATCGATGGTCTTTTCCATCCCCATTTCGGTTGATGTATTCGCCTGATATTGAAATTTTTTTAAATTGAAATTCTACTTTACCACCAATATCCACGTATTCATTTTTTAAATACTTGAGTGTAGTAGGGTCTATTTGGGTTTCATCTTTTAAAAGTCTTCCGAAGCCATATATATTAAAAAAATCATCTTCGGATATGAAAAGAGAATATTTGGCTGTGCTCCAAACACCATAACGACCCAAACGGCTGTAGTTGCTTTCGTTGCCTGGAAAGTTCAGCGTGGCGCCTGTAGCAAAATCCCAAGTAAACACCTTGTGATTGAAATGCTTGTTGAAGTCTTTGGCTAAAGCATCAAATTTCTTTTTGTTGTTTTTGTCGTATTCGTCCATCAAGTTGTTTCTTGCTTGTGTATCTAATTCAATTAGATACTCGGCTAGTTTAGTTTTGTCGTCATTCTTTTCTAATGTAGCGATTATGGCGCTTACATCAGGTTTGCTTTTCATTTTGTTGAGTGTTGTTACTTTACAGCTATCTATGTATTTTTCTCTTTCCTTTGTGTAATTTTTTTGATTGGTGAATAGTTCGTTTATTCTTTTGATGTTTTTTACTGCAATGATGTTACTACGCAGACCAAAAGCAATAGATGAAAGGGTGTCAGTGGTTGTATATGCTAATGAAAATGAAGTCTTTTTGATGAAATCATTAAAAACATTTTGCTTTGTAATGACTCCTTTTTCATCAGCGGTAAATCCATAATAGGCATTGCTTGAAGTGAACTTATTTTCATTTAGCAACCAATAGGGAACCACTTCAATTGCATTGTCTTTAATATTTACTAGATTGGCGTTGATGGCATTTGAACTGTTGGAGGCTTCTACTAATGAAAACGACTTGTCTAGCAATGTTAGGGCAGGAGCATTAGGGACTTCTAAATCACTTATTTTTAAACTATCAATGTCTTTTTGGGCAAAACAAATACTTGATGTTAGTAGCAGGAGTATGATTATTTTTCTCATATTTATCTGTTTAGGGTTATTTATTTACGCATTACTAAGTGGTGTTTGTTAGCGGAAATGTGTACTGAATCGTAGACATAGAATTCTTTGATACCATCTTGAGCTCCTTTAACGTTGTAGGTAGTTTTACATTTTTTAAGGTATTTCTCTAGTAGGGAAGTATCATCAATTGAACCATTGACGGCAAAAGTGGTTTGAAGATATAAAAATCCGAAGGTAGTTATTGCGGATGTATCTATGGTAGTCCATGAAATGTCTGGAGTATCAGAGTTTACAGGTGGCATTAAAGATGCTAAATCGGAGTTCAATAATTCGATTTTCGAAATTATAGGAACCAAAAAGTTATCTGTTGTAATGGGAATTCTAAATTCAAATTTTACTTTTATAGTATTAATAGCTCCAAGTTTATAGGAGGCTTTAACTACTTCTTCTTGTTCGGTGTCCTCTTGTTGTTGGTAGATCATGAGTTTTTTATTTTATTGCCTACTCTATACTTCCCTTTTCGGCTAACTGGTTTGCTTATTCAAATTTAAGTTAAATTTTAACATCTTTACATCCCTACAAATGGGTATTTCGTCTGATTTTCAGTTGAATGGGGAAAGGGTTAGGGTTTTTAGTCTTAGTTTTCAGTCTTAGTCTCGGTTTATAGTTCAGTATTATTGTCATTTCGATTTCTTTTAGATAATAAAATCTATGTTTTTTTTTTAAATTAAATAGTCTGGGTTATTTTCGTGTAAAAGAAAAGCCACCTCGGCTTTCAGACACTCGTCCAGAGGAGGAGAATACTACAAGATGATTTGTATTATTATTTCGCATCCGATTTCGGTCTCAGTTTCAGTTTTCGATCTCGGTTTTCGGTCTAGATTTACAGTCTCAGGTTGCTACTATCGTCACTTCGAGTGTTTTTTGTAAAATTGCGCTTAGCTATTTTATAAAAAATGTATCGAGAACTTAGATACGTAGGTGTCTTTTTTTTAAAAGTTCTCGATTAGCTTCGCTCTGTTCGGCAAAAAAAGTTCTCGATACAATTTTATATTTCAAAAACTAGCGTTTTTAAAACATAAAATCACTCGAAGTGACGGTAGATGTGGGTTGGTTTTTTTGTTTTAGCTCTCGGTTTTAAGTCTCAGTTTTTGGTCTCAGTTTTCAGTTTATGGTTTTGAGTTTTAGTTTACTACTATCCTCACTTCGAGTGTTTTTTGTAAAATTGCGCTTAGCTATTTTATAAAAAATGTATCGAGAACTTAGATACGAAGGTGTCTTTTTTTTTAAAGTTCTCGATTAGCTTCACTCAGTTCGGCAAAAAAAGTTCTCGATACAATTTTATATTTCAAAAACTTGCGTTTTTAAAACATAAAATCACTCGAAGTGACGGTAGGTGTGGGTAGGTGTTTTTGTTTTCGCTCTCGGTCTCAGTTTACTACTTCGGCAAAAAAAGTTCTCGATACAATTTTATATTTCAAAAACTAGCGTTTTTAAAACATAAAATCACTCGAAGTGA
>JAIEMH010000299.1 GCA_019752245.1 Flavobacteriaceae bacterium | reverse complement strand
GCAATTGCGCATAAAAACCATCAATTCCATTATCGAAATCATGATTACCCATTGTAGCCAAATCATATTTCATCATACTCATTAGTTTGAGTTCTAATTCACCACCATAATAATTGAAATAAGGTGTGCCTTGAAAAATATCTCCAGCATCTAGTAATACTACATTTGGATTTTCTTTTCTAATTTCATCAATTAAAGCCGCTCTTCTAGCAACACCACCCATATTTGGATTTCTAGGATGGTCAGCAGGAAACGGATCAATATAACTGTGAACATCATTAGTGTGAAGAATAGTAATGTGTTTTACATCTTCACTTTTAAAACTACTTAACGAAAATCCAGTTAATCCTATAAGTGCTGAACTTGCTGCTGTTTTTTGTATAAAATCTCTTCTTTTCATTTTTTTTATTGTATATAAATAAAGCGAAACTTTTTTTAAATTTAATTTTCTTTACTAATTCTAACGTCATAATTTACCTTCAAAGTATCTACATCTTTAAAATAGTCAATCATAATATTTCTTAGTTTGTAGTCTATATCGTAGCGTTCAACTCCTTTTTTAAAGAATATCATATTATCGCCTCCATTAGATAAATAATCAGAAGTTACTACGTAGTAAGTTTTGTCATTTTGTAACGGTTTTCCTTGAACTTGAATGTTCTTTGCAATATTATCTTTAGAAATTGTAAATGACATTCCGGCCAATGGATGTGGCTTTTTTTCAGAAATTATATAATTTGCAATTTCAGTAATTTGAGCGCCTTTTAGTCCAATTATTATGGCACTGTTTTCAAACGGCATTACTTCGTAAGCATTTCTAGCAGTAACATTACCTTTAGGGATTATAGTTCTTATTCCGCCATGATTTAATAAACAAATATCTATTGATTTTTGATGACGTTTTTCAAAAATTGGATTTGCTTTTTCTATAGTTATATCGGCAAGAAAGCATCCAATATTTGTTTGCCATTCGCCTTTAGATTTCTCTAAAGTTTCTGGACAATAAGCTAAAACCTCGCTTAAATCTTTATCAATATGTTCTCGATAAGGTTTTATATAATTTTCGATTTCGGCTACACTAGATTGTTTTTCTGTAATGCCAATTTTTTTACCTTCGATCTTAGCGACATAATACTTTTGATTGGAACAAGAAATTAAAGATATAAATGTTAATAATAAAACAAAATGTTTCATTACAACGCTGTAGTTTTTTAGTTTTACCATCTGTTATACAACTAAATTTAGTTAAATTTGTAATCAAGTAAAAGTACTATGTTTTGGAATAAAATAAAGGATTTTTCAACAAAAAAAATAGTTAAGAAAAAGTTATTAAATGTAAAGCATTTAGCATCAAATGGTTCAATTGAAAAAGTTGGAATTGTTTTTGATGAAACTTACTTTTATGAAAAAGAAGAATTAATAAAAGAGTTGGTAAAAAACGGAATTAGAGAAGATGCTATTTCTTTTATTGTGTTTAAAAATGTAATAAAAAAAAATGAAATTTTTGATTATTCGGTTTTTAGTCATAAAGATTTAAGTTGGAATGCAACTTTTGATAAAAAAGAAGTTGTAGATTTTGTAAGCCAGCAATTTGATTTATTGATTAGTTATTATGATACAGAAAAAGCAGCTTTACTATTGGTTACACACCTTTCCAAAGCTTCTTTTAAAGTAGGTTTTGCTTCAGTAGATAAAAGATTAAATCATTTCATGATTGATACTAATGCTGAAAATTATAAAGTTTTTACAGACGAATTATTTAAATATTTAAAAATATTAAACAAACTATAACATGCAGTCACTAATAGGAACTGGAGTCGCACTTGTTACTCCATTCAAAAAAGATTTTTCTGTTGATACAGAAGCTTTAGTAAAAATTGTAAATTTTCAAGTAGAAAATGGTATTGATTATCTAGTAGTTTTAGGAACAACTGCCGAAAATGCTACTTTGAGTCAAGATGAAAAAGATCTTGTAATTAAGACCGTTATTGAAGCTAACAACAATCGTTTACCATTGGTACTTGGAGTTGGTGGAAACAATACACACAAAGTTGTTGAAGAATTAAAGACAAGAGATTTATCTAAATTTGTTGCAGTTCTTTCTGTATCGCCTTACTATAATAAACCTACTCAAGAAGGTATTTATCAGCATTTTAAAGCAGTTTCTGAGGCATCACCAATTCCAGTAATATTGTATAATGTGCCAGGACGAACTGCAAGTAATATGTTGCCATCTACGGTTTTAAGATTAGCAAACGATTTTGAGAATATTGTAGCAATAAAAGAAGCTGCAGGTGATATTGTTCAAGCCATGAAACTAATTCAAGGTAAACCAGAAGGTTTTTTGGTTATTTCCGGAGATGACATGGTTACTTTACCGATGGTTTTGGCTGGAGGAAGTGGTGTAATTTCGGTTATTGGAGAAGGTTTTCCAAAACAATTTTCAGATATGGTACGTCTAGGTTTAGAAAGAAAAGTAGATGAAGCCTATAAATTGCATTACCTTTTGGTTGATGCTATAGATATGATTTTTGAACAAGGAAATCCTGCCGGAATTAAAGAAGTCCATAAAAAACTAGGCTTGTCAGAGAATACAGTTCGACTTCCATTAGTAAATGTCAATCAAGATTTAGCAGAAAGATTGTCTAAGTTTGTTGATAATTTATAGTTTTTCAGTCGGAAAATAACAATTAAAAAAAATGTTTCATAGTATCTAATTATTAACTAATTTTGCAGTTCGTTTTTTAAGGAGTAAAAACCTTTTAAAATCTGTATCCATAAAAATAAAAATGAAGAAAATAGTTTCACTTATAGTATTGGTAGTTTTTTTCTCGTCTTGTAGCGAATATCAAAAGGCATTGAAATCTGATGATGTTGCCGTTAAATATGAAGTATCTACAAAAATGTATGAGAAAGGAAAATACGAAAAGGCTATTAGATTGTTTGAGCAAATTGCACCATCATACAAAGGAAAACCACAAGCAGAGAAATTGTTTTATATGTTTTCACAGTCTTATTATAAAACAAAACAATATTATTTAGCAGGTTATCAATTTGAAAGTTTTGCATCAAGTTATCCAAAAAGTGAAAAACAAGAAGAAGCTCAATTTCTAAGTGCTAAATGTTATTCAAAGCTTTCTCCAGTTTATAGTTTAGACCAAACAGATACAGATAAAGCAGTTGATAAATTGCAAAATTTTATCGATTTATATCCTAATTCTACATACTTAGCAGAAGCTAATACAATTGTTAAAGAATTAAGAAATAAAATAGAGAAAAAAGCATTCGAAAATGCCAAACAATACAATACAATTTCAGATTTTAAAGCAGCACAAATCGCTTTAGATAATTTTATTTCAGATTTTCCTGGTACACCTTTCAAGGAAGATGCATTGTATTACAAATTAGATTCTGCTTATAAGCTTGCAATTAACAGCGTTCCTCAAAAAATGGAAGAACGTTTGAATAGTGCTAAAACGGCATATAATGGTCTAATTAAATTTAACGCAAGCTCAAAGTATAAAAGTCAAGCCGATGTTATGTTGGTTAGAATTAATAAAGAATTACAACAATTTTCTAAATAAATAAAAGTCATGGATTTAAAAAAGACCAATGCACCAGTAAACACAATAACTTACAATAAAACTGTTATTGAAGAACCTACCGGGAATGTTTATGAAGCAATAACTATTATGGCTAAAAGAGCAAACCAAATCAATACTGAAATCAAGAAAGAATTACTTGAAAAGTTAGATGAATTTGCAACTTACAATGATAGCTTAGAAGAAGTCTTTGAAAACAAAGAACAAATTGAAGTTTCAAAATTTTATGAAAAACTTCCAAAACCTCACGCTCTTGCTGTTCAAGAATGGTTAGATGGTAAAATTTATCATAAAGATACAAACAAATAATAAAGAACAATGTCAGTTTTAAGCGGTAAAAAAATAATACTAGGTGTTTCTGGTGGAATTGCCGCATATAAAACAGCAGCATTGGTTCGTCTATTTATAAAAGCAGGTGCACATATCCAAGTGATAATGACACCTGCTTCTAAGGATTTTGTAACGCCATTAACGTTATCTACACTGTCCAAAAATCCTGTACACTCTACATTTTACAACGAAGATGATGAAAATGCACAATGGAATAATCATGTCGAATTAGGTCTTTGGGCTGATATCATGGTTATTGCTCCAGCAACGGCAAACACACTGTCTAAAATGGTCAATGGCAATTGTGATAATCTATTAATTGCAACTTATTTATCGGCTAAATGTCCAGTTTATTTTGCACCAGCAATGGACTTGGATATGTATAAGCATCCTTCAACTATTGCTTCTTTTAGAACGTTACAACAATTTGGGAATACTATAATTCCTGCTGAATCTGGTGAACTCGCAAGCGGTTTGTCTGGCGAAGGTAGAATGGCAGAACCAGAAAATATTATTGCATTTCTAGAAGCCGATTTGTCAAGTAAATTACCACTAAAAGGAAAAAAAATACTAATTACTGCTGGTCCAACATACGAAGCAATAGATCCTGTGCGTTTTATAGGAAATCATTCTTCTGGAAAAATGGGTTTTGACATTGCAAATAGTGCTGCAAATCTAGGTGCAGAAGTTATTTTAATAACTGGACCAACTCATTTTAAGTTAAAAAATGACACTATCAATTTAGTTCGAGTTGTTTCTGCTCAACAAATGTATACAGCTTGTCACGAATTTTTTAATGACGTTGATGTTGCTATTGCAGCCGCAGCAGTTGCTGATTATCGTCCTAAAGTAGTTGCAGATCAAAAAATTAAAAAAAGTGATGCTGCTTTTACAATTGAACTAGAAAAAACTAAAGATATTTTAGCTTCTTTAGGAGAAATTAAACAAAATCAATTTTTGATTGGATTTGCTCTAGAAACTGAAAATGAAATTGAAAATGCTAAGTTGAAAATTCAGAAAAAAAACTTAGATTTGATAGTTTTAAATTCGCTTCAAGATGAAGGCGCGGGTTTTGGTAAACCCACAAATAAGATTACTTTCATTGATAAAAATTTTAATGTTGAACCAATGAACTTGAAATCGAAAGAAGATGTGGCAATTGATATTTTAAACAAAGTAATAAATCATTATCATGCGTAAAATTTTTAGTTTAATTTTTGTTTGTTTTTTTGCTTTCTCACAAGCTCAAGAACTTAATTGCAAAGTGACCGTTAATTATGATAAAATTACAAATGCAAACACTCAGATTTTTAAAAATCTAGAAACATCATTGAATGATTTTGTCAATAAAACAGCTTGGACTGAAAAGACTTACAAAGACAATGAAAAAATATCATGCAATATTTTTGAGGTTGATCTCAGGAGTAGGTCAGTTTGAAAGACTTAGTCTCTCT
>JAIEMH010000075.1 GCA_019752245.1 Flavobacteriaceae bacterium | reverse complement strand
CCAATCAGTCAATACCCGAAATAAAATTCCAGAAATCAATCCAATTAAAATAGCCAATCCCGAACCTAGAAGAATATTACTAAAACTCAAAACAAACTCAAAATCGAGTAGTTTTGTGAGTCCTATAGCGATTAACCAAACCATTACAATTCCGATAAATCCACCAATTAAACAAAGGATTACGGCTTCAAACAAGAATTGAAAAAGGATAAATCTGTTCTTGGCACCAAGTGATTTTTGAATTCCTATTAAATTGGTACGTTCTTTTACAGAAACAAACATAATATTTGCTACACCAAAACCACCAACCAATAACGAAAATCCTGCAATAACCCAACCACCAAGATTCATACTGCTAATAATTCCGTCTAACATATCGGTAAAACCCGAAAGTACATTGATAAAGAAATTATCAATTTCTCCAGTTTTTAATCCGCGTAAAGCTCTTAATTTTTGAGATACTTCAGCTTTAAATGCTTCCATATCTATACCTTTCACTGGTTTTATAACAATTACAGGTGTCATTGAATCGTTATTATCACCATACATTCTTCTCAAGAAATTTACAGGAATAAAAGCAGAAGTATCGTTGCTGTCGCCAAACATTCCGGCACCTTGTTTTTTCAAAACTCCAATTACCGTAAAACGCTGACCGTACATTCTTATTTGTTTTCCTATTGGATCTACATTTTCAAAAAGTCCTTTGGCAATTTCATCACCAATAACGGCAACTGCTGCACCAGAATTGGCTTCGGCTTCGTTATAAAATCTTCCTTCAGAAAACTCCAAACCTTGAATATCAATAAATTCATAAGAAACAGGAACAATATTAACACTACTTACCGATTTTGTGTCGTACTTGATAATTTCACTTCTCACAAAAAGCTGATAACACATTTCTTGTGCATCAGGAATTGAATTTTTCAAGTATTCATATTCAGTATATTTTACTTCTGGAAATTGATCTCTTTTCCATCTAGGCACTTCCGATGGACCAAAAGAATGTTTAAACAAATAAATCGTGTTTTTATCTAAACTACTTAAGTCTTTTTTGATTTTTCTATCTAAAGAATCTACAGCTGCCAAAACTGCAATAATAGAAAATATTCCAATGGTTACACCAAGCAACGAAAGCAATGTTCGCAACTTGTTGTTTCGCAAAGCATTCATAGCAAAACTGAAACTTTCACTCAATAATCGAAGGTAAACAAGCATATCGGATATATTTTCTAGGTCAAATTTAAGATATTAGTAAATAGAATGATAGAATTGTTACAGAAAATAGCTAGAAATAGTATTTTGGAAAATTTAATTTTGTGAATTTGTTTTTGACGATGATTTAATAAAGTTGAAATTCTATATTCATTTTCTATGTTCAATCATAAAATTGCACTAAGAAACACCTACTAATTGACTTGTAAAAAGACTCCAAGATTTGTTAATTATTTTTTTTGAAATCTGAAATAAATTCTACAAAAAACTAAAATAAATTCAGATTAAAAAAACTACTTTTGCGTGCTTAACAACACATCACAATGAGCACTACAAAAATCATTCAATCTGCTCTTATTTCGGTATTTGATAAAACCGGATTAGAGCCAATTGTGAGACAACTTCACAAACAAAATGCAACTATTTACTCTACTGGCGGAACCGAAGATTTTATTAAAAATTTGGGCATTCCTGTAGTTCCTGTAGAAGATGTTACTTCTTATCCTTCTATTCTTGGTGGACGTGTAAAAACATTACATCCAAAAGTTTTTGGTGGTATTTTAAACCGTCAAGACAATCCGACCGATGTAGAACAAATGAAGGAATTTGACATTCCACAAATAGATTTGGTAATTGTAGATTTATATCCATTTGAAAAAACTGTTGCTTCTGGTGCAAGTGAAGCCGATGCGATTGAAAAAATTGATATTGGTGGTATTTCATTAATTCGTGCTGCAGCTAAAAACTTTAAAGACACTGTAATTGTGCCATCTGTAGCAGAATACGAATTATTTTTAGGAATGATCACCGAAGGAAATGGCGCAACTACTATTGAACAAAGAAAATATTTGGCAACTAGAGCGTTTCACGTTTCATCCAATTATGATACGGCTATTTTCAATTATTTTAATACTGAAGATACTTTTTATAAAGAAAGTATTGCAAACGGTCAAGTACTTCGTTATGGAGAAAATCCACACCAAAAAGGATTTTTCTTTGGCGATTTTGACGCTATGTTTACAAAAATTCACGGAAAAGAATTGTCATACAACAATCTGCTAGACGTTGATGCCGCTGTAAATTTAATTGCCGAATTCAAAAACAACGAACCAACATTTGCTATACTAAAACACAACAATGCATGCGGACTTGCAACTAGAAAAACCATGAAGGAAGCTTATCTTGCTTCTTTAGCTTGCGACCCAACTTCAGCATTTGGTGGTGTTCTAATGGCTAATGGAAAAATTGATACTGAAACTGCAAAAGAAATCAATTCGCTTTTCTGCGAAGTAGTTATTGCGCCAAGTTATGATGACGAAGCGTTAAATATTCTACAAGAAAAAAAGAACCGAATCATTTTGACTATAAATGATGTACCTTTACCTCAACGCCAAGTAAGAACGAGTTTGAACGGATTATTAGTTCAAGATAAAAACAACATCACAGATACTAAAGAGCATCTAAAAAACGTTACTATTAAAGAACCTAGCAATCAAGAAATTGAAGATTTACTTTTTGCATCTAAAATCTGTAAGAATACCAAATCAAATACAATTGTTTTCGCAAAAAATAACACATTAATTGCTTCTGGAACAGGACAAACATCAAGAGTTGATGCTTTAAAACAAGCAATTGAAAAAGCCAATACTTTCCAATTTGATTTGCATGGAGCAGTAATGGCAAGTGATGCCTTTTTTCCGTTTCCTGATTGTGTAGAAATTGCACATGATGCCGGAATTACCGCTGTTATTCAACCTGGTGGATCAATAAAAGACGAATTAAGCATCAATTATTGCAATGAAAATAAAGTTGCAATGGTATTTACAGGAACACGTCATTTTAAACATTAATTTTATTATTTTTGTAGGCTGAAAAAAATTTAACAAACTAAACACCCTTTATATAATTATGGGATTTTTTGATTTCATGACCGAGGATATAGCAATTGACCTTGGTACCGCTAACACACTAATCATTCACAACGACAAAGTTGTAATTGATAGTCCTTCTATTGTTGCAAGAGATAGAGTATCTGGAAAAATCATCGCAGTTGGTAAAGAAGCCAGCATGATGCAAGGTAAAACTCATGAAAACATAAAAACCATACGACCATTAAAAGACGGAGTTATTGCCGATTTTGATGCTTCCGAGAAGATGATTAGTATGTTCATAAAAAGTATTCCAGCTTTAAAGAAAAGAATGTTTACTCCAGCTTTGCGCATGGTAGTTTGTATTCCGTCTGGAATTACAGAAGTAGAAATGCGTGCTGTAAAAGAATCATGTGAGCGTGTAAACGGAAAAGAAGTATATTTAATTCACGAACCAATGGCAGCAGCAATTGGTATTGGTATTGATATTATGCAACCTAAAGGAAACATGATTGTAGATATTGGTGGTGGAACAACAGAAATTGCAGTCATTGCTCTTGGTGGAATTGTATGTGATAAATCAGTGAAAATTGCAGGTGATGTTTTTACAAACGACATCATTTATTATATGAGAACACAACACAATCTTTTTGTTGGAGAAACAACTGCTGAGAAAATTAAAATTCAAGTTGGTTCTGCAACAGATGCTTTAGATACACCTCCAGACGATATGTCTGTTCAAGGTAGAGATTTACTTACTGGAAAACCAAAACAAGTAGAAGTTTCTTTTAGAGAAATTGCTAAAGCTTTAGACAAATCTATTCAACGTATTGAAGATGCAGTAATGGAAACATTATCTCAAACTCCACCTGAATTAGCTGCCGATATTTATAACACTGGTATTTATTTAGCTGGTGGTGGATCAATGCTTCGTGGTCTTGACAAACGTATTTCTTTAAAAACAGATTTACCTGTTTACATCGCTGAAGATCCTTTGAAAGCCGTTGTTAGAGGAACTGGAATGGCATTGAAAAACATTCCAAAATTCAGAAGCATATTAATTAAATAAAATTCCAATTTTTTTAAATCTCAAATTCCAAACATCTTAATTGACAATGTTTTGGAATTTGGAATTTGAAGTTTTATAACTTTTTAAAGATGCAGCAAATATTTAACTTTATATTTAAAAACAGCTATCGTATGCTGTTTTTGCTGCTTATGATATTAGCGTTATCGCTAACAATTCAATCACATTCTTATCACAAAAGCAAGGTCATTAGCTCTGCTAATTTTTTCACAGGTGGCGTTTATGAAATGACTAGTAATGTTGAGGGATATTTCAATTTGAAAATTCAAAATGAAGAATTAGCTAAAGAAAATGCACGTCTTAAAAGTCTCTTATTTAACACAAAAGACACAACTAAGATGGCAAAATTAGATACAATAAAAGGAGTCAATAAAATAGAAATTGTTGAATCGGAAGTTATTAAAAACTCTTATAGTTCTCAAATAAATTTTCTTACACTAAATTCTGGATCTAGACAAGGAGTAAAATCGGAAATGGGAGTTATAAATAGTTTAGGTATAGTTGGAGTTGTAGAAAATACATCAACTAATTATTGCACTGTATTGAGTATCTTAAACACAGAATCGCCAATAAATGCTAAAATCAAAAAATCAAATCATATTGGTTCATTAACTTGGAACGGTAAAAATACTGGTTATGTACAACTTGTTGATGTACCAAGATTAGCATCTGTTAGAAAAGGTGATACTATTGTTACTGGAGCACAATCTACTATATTTCCTGAGAATATAAATATTGGTACTGTTTATAAAATTTACACAGACAATCAAACCAATTTCTATACGATTGATGTAAAATTATTTAATGACATGACTAGTTTAGGTCATGTTTACATCATCAAAAACAAAGATAGAGACGAGATTATTAACCTAGAAAAAAAGACTCAAAAGAATGAATAGCGCAATGTTATTTAATCTGGCTCGTTTTATATTACTGCTTGCGGCCCAAGTTGTTATTTTTAATAATTTCAACTTTATGGGTTATATAAATCCGTTTCCTTATATTTTATTCATTATTCTTTTTCCTGTTAACGGAAATAAATATGCACTTTTAGGAGCAAGTTTTTTATTAGGAATTACAATGGATTTATTTTGTAATTCTGGAGGTGTTCATGCTGCTGCTTGTTTACTTTTAGCCTTTGTAAGACCTTCGCTTTTCAAATTTTCTTTTGGTTTAAGTTATGAATATCAAACCGTAAGATTAAACGACGTTTTAACTCCAGAGCGTTTTTCATTTATATTTCTATCGGTTGTAATTCATCATTTAACACTATTTGTTTTAGAAGTATTTACCTTTGAA
>JAIEMH010000231.1 GCA_019752245.1 Flavobacteriaceae bacterium | reverse complement strand
GGGGTTATTCCAAAAAGAGAAGGAGCTATTTATTTACAATTTTTCTCAATTTTTTTTAAAGGAATAATTGCTGTAAATACTGAATTAGAGGCTTGGGCTAGAAGAAAATTATTTTGTAAACACATCATTTATTTGCAGAATTATGTTGTAGTGAATAACGATTTTGATAAAACAACTTTTTTGAAAGGAGAAGAAGGTAAAAGGGTTTTATATCTAGCCAATTTGAGGCATCAAAAAAATCATTTTTTATTGGTTGATGCTGTTCAAAAAGTTCACAATAAATTTCCAGATTGGACTTTTCACTTGGTTGGTAATGATTCCAATAATGATTATTCGACTAGACTTAAAGCTAAAATAAAAGAGTATAAATTGGAAAATGTTATTTATATCTATGGCTCTAAACAAGATACAGAAAATATAATTAGTCAATGTGATTTAGCTGTTTTTGCATCAAATTCAGAAGGATTGCCAGTTGCCTTATTGGAATACGGACTTTTTAGCAAGCCGGTAGTTTCAACAAATGTTGGTCAAATACCTTTTATAGTCGAGCATGGGAAATGTGGTTTCATTTCTGAAATAGGTAATGCCAGTGCATTTAGTGTTAATTTGGAGACATTGATGGCAGATAAAGAATTAAGACTTAAATTTGGACAAGAAATTCACAAAGTAATTTTAGATAACTATTCTGAGGAAGTTGTTATTGACAAATATGTTGCTTGGATTTTAGAAATAAAAAACATTAAAATAAATTCTTTAAATGCTAGATAAAGAGAAAAACTATTTATGGTTGGTTGTTATTCATATATTATTGGGCGTGTTAATATATTTAACCCCAATTATTGTTTCGCAAATATATGGCTATGTGACTATTTTAGCTGGAATTATCATTCTAATAAAATCTCAAAACAAGAAAAATGAAGTGCTGTACATTAGTGCTTATATTGTTGGAAGCGAAGTTTTTTTAAGGATGACTTATGGCGATCCAAGTCATGAGTTTGCTAAGTATAGTGTTTTCTTTTTTTTACTTATGGGAATAGTTTATTCGGGCTTTTCTAAAAATGCATTACCCTATTGGATTTTTCTAGTGATTCTTATACCAGGTGTAATTATAGCTAATGAAACTGTGGACTTGAATGTTGAATTTAGAAAAAAAATTATTTTTAATTTATCGGGACCGATTTGTCTTGGTTTAGCATCCATCTATACCTTTGGAAAGAAGGTTACTGTGAATGAAATGGGAAATATATTGTTAATGATGGGTTTGCCTATTATTTCTACAGCAACTTACGTGAATTTATATACACCTAATATTAAAGATGTTCTTAATGGTACAGGTTCTAATGAGTTACTTTCTGGAGGATTTGGTCCCAATCAAGTAGCGACAATTTTTGGTTTAGGGATGTTTATTTTTTTTACGAGATTAATGCTTTATTCCAGGACTAAGCTAATTTTTATTGTAAATATAGTGTTGGCTTTTTATATTAGTTATCGAGGCTTTTTAACATTTTCTAGAGGAGGAATGATGACAGGGTTTGGTATGATTGCAATTTTTGTTTTCTTTCTGTATCTAAATGCAGAAAAAAAGGGCAGATTAAAACTAAACTATTTGGCTATAATCCTTACCCTAGTTATGTCTGTGACATGGGTATATACTTCTTATAAAACGGAGGGATTGATAAATAAAAGATATACCAATAAAAATGCTCTCGGGCAAGAGAAAAGTGATATCTTAACTGGTAGAGGTGTTTTGGCGGAAGAGGAAATAGATATGTTTTTAGAAAGTCCTATATTTGGTATTGGTGTTGCAAAAGGTACCGATATTAGAACAGAAACAATGGGTTATACTGCAGCATCTCATGACGAAATAACAAGGATGTTAGCGGAGCATGGTTCTTTTGGTATTTTGGGATTGATAATTCTCTTTCTAACACCAGTTTTGTATTATCTCGGGAATAAACAAAACATTTATTTGTTTTGTTTCTTGACTTTTTGGTTTCTTACTATCAATCATGCTGCCATGCGCACCAGTTCACCTTCTTTTGTTTATGCCTTATCATTGTTAAAAGTAAAATTTGATGACGAAGAAGATCCTGTACATAGGAAATAATTTATCCAAACATGGTTATAACAAAACCTATATAGAAATTCTTGGTCCATTACTTGAGCAAGAAGGCTTTAGTGTATGTTACTCTTCTAATAAAAAAAATCAGCTTCATAGAATGCTTGATATGATTTTTACTACGTTATTAAATGTAAAGAAAGTTGATTGTGTTATTATTGATACCTATAGTACTTTTGGGTTTTATTATACCTTAATTACTAGTCAAATATGTAGGCTTTTCAATAAAAAATATATTGCCCTATTGCATGGAGGAAATCTTCCTAATAGATTAAAAAGCCATCCGTTTTTGTCGGATTTGATTTTTAAAAATGCTTATTTTTTAGTTGCTCCGTCAGGATATCTTTTGAACGCTTTTAAGGATCATTATTCACGTAATCTGCTTTATATTCCCAATGCCATTGAGCTTGATAAGTACACTTTTCAAGAGCGAAATTTTGATGCGCCCAAACTGTTATGGGTTCGTTCTTTTTCGTCAATTTATAATCCCAAAATGGCTATTGATGTACTTTCTGGGATAAAGAAGTCTTATCCAAATGCAGCGCTGTGTATGGTTGGTCCAGATAAAGAAAATCTTATTGAAGCCTGTAAGTTGCATGCTGAAAAGTTGCATTTGAACGTGAAATTCACTGGGAAGCTATCCAAAGAAGAATGGATTGAACTCTCCAAACAGTATACAGTTTTTATCAATACCACTCACTTTGACAATACACCAATAAGTGTAATAGAAGCTATGGCTTTAGGTCTAGCAATCGTTTCAACAAATGTTGGTGGTATTCCTTTTTTGTTGACAGATAAAGAACATGGACTTTTGGTTGATGATAACGACACTACTGCTATGATAAATGCTGTTGATGAAATTTTTAAAAATGCAGTTGTTGCTAAAGAAAGGTGTGTAAAATCAAGAAAAATAGTCGAATATTTTGATTGGAATGCCGTAAAACAAAAATGGATTGAAATTTTAAAATAGTATATTGATTTAGGCTATATTTTAGTAACTTGCATCGCAATATTAATTCATATTTTTAATGAACAGTAATAAGAAAATCCATTTTGAAGTTTCAGAGAGAAAGGTTCTTTTGAAATTTTTTGATGTAATTTTTGTTCTTCTTGCATTGTATGTTATTAGCTCCATATTTAATTTTAAATATTTTACTTTTTCAGCTACTAACTATTATTGGGCGATTGTTTTAGCCTTGTATATTAATATTTTTGGTTCTGTTTTTGAAATGTACAATCTTCAGGTTGCAAGTAATCAATTTCAAATCATTAAAAGTATTATACTTACATCATCTACAACTGTTTTAGTATATCTTTTAACGCCGCTTTACACTCCTGTTTTGCCTTCTAATAGGTTGCAAATCATTATTTTCTTTGTCTCAATTTTTTTTTCGCTTCTCATTTGGAGGATATTTTATGTTAAGTTTTTAGCTTCACATCGTTTTGTAAAGAAGGCAATTTTAGTTTGTGATAAAGAACAATTACAAGAATTAATATTAGGATTAGAAAATGCTGATCCACATTATAAAATTATTGCTTTTGTAAATTCAGATGGTGACGATTCTTTTAATTTTAAGTTTAATTCTATTAAAAATATAAAACCTAATGATTTAGAAAATTATGTTAGGAATAATTCCGTATCCGAAATTGTAATTGCCTCTCAAAAAACAGAAGGAATAACTGTTGCTCTATATAATCAATTGATTCATCTTTTAGAAAACGGATTTATTATTAGAGAATACACTCAGGTTTACGAAGCTATCACACAAAGAATTCCGGTGCAATATGTTTCTAGAGATTTCTATCGCTATTTCCCTTTTAGCCGAAGCAATCAAAATCATTTGTATCTTTTAGTTACAAGATTGGCTGAAATTATTTTCTCTTTGGTTGGGCTTTTATTTGGGCTTTTATTTTTTCCTTTAATTGTTGTTGGAAATTTTATTGGAAACAGAGGCGGTCTTTTTTATACGCAAGAGCGAGTTGGTCAAAACGGAAAATATTTTAAAATATACAAATACAGAACGATGGTTAAAAATGCCGAATCTAATGGTGCTGTATTTACAACCATAAACGATACAAGAATTACCCCTTTTGGTAAGTTTATGCGAAAAACTAGGTTGGATGAATTTCCACAATTTATAAATATCCTTAAAGGCGATATGGCAATTATTGGTCCAAGACCCGAACGTCCAGTTTTTGTAAATGAAATTGCAGAGGTAATGCCGTTTTATGAAACGCGTCATGTTGTTAAACCTGGACTTACAGGTTGGGCACAAGTGAATTATACCTATGGTGATTCTATTCAAGACAGTTTGGTAAAATTGCAATATGATTTATATTATATCAAACATAGAAGTGTCTTTCTTGATATCAATATTATTATCAAAACCTTTAGTACGGTTCTTTTCTATAGAGGACAATAGTTAGCCACGCTCCATTTTAAAATCAAAATATGAAACAATTATTTTATTTTTTAATTATCATTTTTACTTCGATTAACTCTTTTTGTCAGGCAAATTATTCTGGGTTTATAGATAAATATCCTATTGAATTGGTTACCCATGTTTATTCGGACACGGATGTACATGGTATTTATGTCTACACCGCTTTTGACGAACCTATTGTTCTTCAAGGTGCTGTAGATAAAGGAACGCTGTTCTTGTTTGAAAAAGATAAAAAGGTACTAAAAGCGCAAGTTTATCTTTTGATAAATTTGATTCTCAAAACGAAAAATTAGAAGGTATTTGGACTAATTTAATCACCAAAAAGCAACTCAAAATTATTCTAACTAAAAATAATGAAAGTGAAAATGGAATAATTCAGCCAGTTACTACAAAAGACAACTATTTTAGAATTGTTACTGATTTTTCAACGGTGACTCAAGTAAGAATTTTTCAAAAAAAGACTGATAAATTACTTCAAAAAATTGATGTTGCATGTCAATTTTGGGGATTAAACAACATCTCAACTGGCGATTATAATTTTGATGGCATTACCGATTTTTCAATTTTCGAATCGAGTTATGCTGGTCCGAATACCTCCAGTCTTTATTTTTTGTATAATCCAAAAACAAAGAAGTATTTTGACAGTGGTTTTTTGGGAGTTTCTTTAGAATTTGATTCCAAAACTAAACGAATTATAGAACGAAATCAATGTTGTGCTGGAAGTATAGTTACTACAGCAACCTATAAAGTTGTCAAAAACAAAATGATTTTGGAGAAGGAAAAATGTTATAAATTGTGGTTTATTTAACCTGAGAGTGCTCAAATTGCGAAATATTTCCCACCTGCCTCTTGATTCCAAAGCATAGCGTTTGAGAGCTATTTCAATTCAAAAGTACTCCAAATTC
>JAIEMH010000011.1 GCA_019752245.1 Flavobacteriaceae bacterium | reverse complement strand
TGTAAAAGTTCTGTAGCTTCTGTATAGTTCTATATCATAATCATGAAGCTGTCTTATAAAAGCAAAAAATGGCATTGTTCCAACGTAAAATAAAATTACACCTATATTAATATAAAACATTTTATTTTGCTTAAAGTATAAAATACTATCGGATTTAACTTGCTTTACAAACTCTAAAACACACATAATCAATATTAAAAAACAACCAACTGTATAACTCATAGACGGAATCAAAGAATAGCGTTCTTCATAGAAAAAATGAGGAATTAAACTAATCAAATACAAAGCTATGCTAACAAAAAAAAAGGTCTTCATTTGCAAAGATTTATAAGCATAAAGCCAAAACAAAAATAAAAACTGTATTGGAATGCCGTACACATCATAAAAAAATTGACGATACTCTATAAAAGAAGCTAATACCAATAAACTAAAAAGTTCATTCAAAAATATTACTATACAATAAATTGCAAAATACTTCCAATAAGTGTTCTTAAGTTTATGATAGTAAAGAATACCTGCTATTGCACTACATGCTTCAGCAGCTATAATAAGATATTGTATAATTTCTTGAGTATTCATAAGCTATTTAAAATCCAAAACCATTAATTGCATCTGGTGGCGATAACATACCATGATTTCTAGCGCTAATATTATTTGTTCCAGATTGACTGGTTCCATTTACTGTTGCTGTTGGATTACTGCTTGTTCCCAAAGATAAAATAGAATAGTTACTATTGATAAAAGAGTATATGTTCTTTTTATCCATATTTACAAAACCACTATAAGTAGTTGCGTCAAGCGGATTAAAGTCATAATTAATTCCGTCTTCACCAGTAATAGTAGGAATCATAACTAATGTATGAAGGTTTTCATAATTTGGATTATAACTAAAATTAGGATCGGCTTGTGATGAAGCCATTTCCTTCATCTTTTGATTTTTAGGATAGGCAGCATAATATATTCTAACACCAATTTTTTTATTGCGACTTAAAGTATAGTTTTTAGAAACATTGTGCTCAATATGATACATAAACTTTTTTAAAGTTTCTAGATCAAACCAAATGGCTCTTGCATCTCTTGGAACAGCATTAGTAGTTGCACTTTGTATATTATTTAACTGAACACTGTCATACTTAACTACCATACTTTTAACTAATTCAGTAGTTAACATAGCCGGCGGTTCTACATCATAATCCATACAAATAGTAGTACTTCTATCTTTATCTGGAATCACAACTTGATCTTTCTTTTTACATAAATAATGAGTTAGAAAAGCAGTGATAATTGCGGTTACGATAATAATCGTAAACAATTTTAGGGTTTGAGATCTCATAAGTTATTGTTTTAAATAATTAAAAATAGTTTTTATTTCGATACAAAGTAACCTTCTTCTTACTTATTTATCCTCAGTCGAATAACTATTTCTGTATCCGTTAAACAACGGTATTATTTTCCGTTGATTTCACAGCTCTTTATTAGTCAAAACCTCATCGATTAATTATGTGATAGTTTGCAGTTTTGTAATCTCATTAGGTAACAATTACTAAGCCGAATTGATACATCCTAAAAGTAACAAAAAAAGGCCTAACAAGAAAGCGGAGTTGCTACCGTTGGGTGATTTATTTAAACTCTAGAGGATTTTTTGCCACTTAACACGCAGATGTTTTTAACTTTTCTAATCATTCTCTCAGAAATTAGAATTTGATATTTTAAATTATTTATTTAAGTTAGTTTTTTGTTTAAAAGTTCCAAACATTAGTTGAGGGCTTTTTAAATCGAAATGACACATACTAAAAAACCAAAACTCCATGCAACGTTCAAGTTTTCATGGAGTTTTTTAATAGCTAAAGTCTAACTTAACTGATACAAATTTAGACTATTAATTCACATCACATATACGTAGTTTTACGTGTTTTTAAAAAAATTATTCAGCAATTAATGAGCCCGATTGAATAATTTTATCTGAACTAACAATTTTATAATAATAAAATCCAGAGGCAAAGTCACTTACCTCAACTTGTGTTTCTAGTGAAGATAAATCAATAGTTTTTACTTGTCTTCCAAAAACATCATACACCATTAATTTGGTAATACTTAAATCGAAATATTCGTTTAAAACTACATTAAAATAGCTTTTAAATGGATTAGGATAAAATTTTGCAACTTGAGCAACTTGGTCATAAATGTTTAATCCCATAGTAGCGCAACCTGGTGTCATTATGGCTGTAATTGATGCTGTGCTCAAAGCACCATTAGTGGTCATTGCTCTTCCGTTTAATTGAACTCCTGATGTTAAATCAATTGCGCCATTATTGCAAATTATGGTTCCTTTAAATTCGGAATAATCGTTTATTAAAACAGCTCCATCAACTTTCCAATAAACATTTTTAGCTTGCGTTCCGTTTACCAAAAAAACTTTAGAATAAGTACTTGTAGAAAGTGCTCCATTAATTTGAATTACAAAAACAGCATCAGGATTGTTCTGACCATTTAAATAAAGATTTCCTGTAAAACTAGTCGCAGCATTTAATAAATAAGTATGAGGTGTCAATACCAAATCGTTTCCAAACTGTGCTGGATATAAAAGTTCAATATCAAAAGGAATTGTATTAATATAGTTATAAGCCACCAACAAATCTGCGGCAGCTGCAGAAGTTGATGTATCTGGAATAGGATGCACTGTTCCGGTTACATTTAAAGCATCAAAACCTGTGGCTAATCCTACATTGGTTCCTATATCTCCTGTTACAAGAGTAGTTCCAGCATTAGATACTGATCCATTAGAAGAAAATATAGTATAGCAAATGGCACTGTTTAAATCGGGTGCAATTGGTCCGTTTAATACTGGACTTGCACATCCAATAGGTTTTACAGATAAAATTCCGTTTACAGAAATAGCGCCAGATGTAGATAATGCTCTTCCTTCAAGATTAACTCCTGTACTTAATACAATTGCCGAATTATTTGCTACAACAGTTCCTTTCATGATAGTTCCTGTTGCCATATTTACCATACCTTCAATTTTCCAAAAAACGTTACATGCTTGTGCTCCATTTATCAATTTTACTTCAGAAAAAGCGGTGGTTGAAAATGCGCCTTGAATTTGAAATATAAAAACGGCATTAGGATTATTTTGAGCATCCAATGTCAAATCCAAATTTAAAGAACTAACACTTGGTAAAGAATATATTCCAGCTGTAAGTTGCTGTCCGTTACCCAATAATGGAGCAATAAAATAATTAGGAATTGCACTATTTAATTGATTATAAGCTAGAGTTAAATCGGCAGAAGATTGAGCACTAGCTCCATCGCCGTCGTGCATAACACCATCAACATTTCCAAAACCAGTACTTGACCCACTATTGGAACCAACATGACCAGTTAAATGAGAAGTACCTGTATTTGTGACAGCTCCAACAGAAGTAAAAAGAGCAAAATCAGCACTGGTTCCAAGATTTGGAGCTTGTGCAAAATTGTTTAATGAAAAAAGCATAAAAAGTGCTATTCCAAATTTTAAATGTAATTGTATATTCATGATATGGGACTTTATCTGTAGATTACTTTCTACTGTACAAAGCTCCAACAATAAGATTAGTAATAACTTATATAGAACTTTATAAAACTTACATTTTTCACACTTTTTTCAAATTTACATTTTTAGTACTTAAAAAAAGTTGTACAAAAAAAGCGCCCAATTTCTTGAACGCTTTTAAAATATTTATAAGAAAAATTATGCTTTTTTCTCGTCTGCTTTTTTACCAGCACAACATCCACCTTTTTTATCTTTATCACAAGATTTCTCAGTTTTAGCTTTTTTGGTTTTCTTAGCTGGCTCTTGAGCATTAACATTCATCGAAAATAAGAAAGCAACTACTGCTAACATTGAAACTACTTTTTTCATTTTATTATTGTTTTAATTATTAATTTCTAATTTGTAAGTCAAATATAAAAAAAAAGTATAGCAAACTTCTTAATTTTAACTTAATTATATAGATTACTTGTTATTAGTTTTCTCTACTATTGTAGCTATAATTTCTTGCTTAGAAAGTACACCCGATTGGCGCCACAATTGTTTTCCTGATTGAAACAACATCATAGTTGGAACACCTCTAACTTGATAGTGTGAAGCTAGTTCTTGGTTTTTATCCACATCAACTTTTAGTATAGAAATACGGTCTGCAAAATTGTCTTTAACTTCTTTTAAAATTGGAGCTAGCATTTTACATGGTCCACACCAAGTAGCAAAAAAATCAATTAGAACTGGTTTATCAGAATTTATAATATCTTGAAATTTAGTATTCATAATCTCTTTTTTTATTTCAGAGTTGATGGACAAACGTAGTTAGTGGTTCTAATTCCAGTATTTTTTATTGCAGAAAATCCACCTAAAACATTAATTACATTATGATAACCACGCGCTTTTAAAATAGATGCTGCAATCATAGAACGATAACCACCAGCACAATGCAAGTAGAAATTGTCTTCTTTTGGAAATTCTGCCAAATGATCATTCAAGAAATCTAAAGGAGTTGATGGAACGTCCAAAATATGTTCGGCTGCATATTCTCCTGGTTTTCTTACATCAAAAACAGCAATGTTCTCATGCATTCTATCTTCTAAAACCTGTGCTGTAACCGATGTTACTGTATCATATTCCAATCCGGCAGCTATCCATGATTGAAAACCTCCTTTTAAATATCCTAAAGTAGCATCATATCCTACTCTTGCAAGTCGCTTTATCGTTTCTTCTTCTCTTCCTTCTGGAGTTACTAAAAGAATTGCTTGCTTACTATCTAAAATTAAAGCGCCAACCCATGGAGCAAATTGTCCATCAATACCAATAAAAATTGATTTAGGAATATGACCTTTTTCAAAATCATCATGATTACGAACATCCAATATCAATGCGTCCGTTTCATTAGCAACCAATTCAAATGTTTTTGCATCAAATGCTTTAGCTTCTTTAATTATATCTTCAACATTACCATAACCTTCTTTATTCAGCCTAACATTCATAGGGAAATAAGCTGGTGGAGGCAATAAACCATCGGTAACTTCGGCAATAAATTCCTCTTTAGTCATATCGGCACGAAGCGCATAGTTGGTTGCTTTTTGGTCGCCTATACTTCCTACGGTTTCTTTACTTAAATTCTTTCCACAAGCACTTCCTGCACCATGCGCTGGATAAACAATTACAGCATCTGAAAGTGTCATTACTTTTTCTCGCAAACTGTCAAATAAAATACCTGCTAATTGCTCTTGCGTCATGTCTACCGCCTTTTGAGCCAAATCTGGACGACCTACATCACCAAGAAATAAAGTATCACCACTAAACAAGGCATACTCTTTTCCGTCTTTATCTTTCAACAAATAACACGAACTTTCCATAGTGTGTCCTGGTGTATGAAGACAAGTAATTGTAATTTCACCTAGCTGAAAAACCTCGCCATCTTTAGCAATATGTGCTTTAAAACTCGG
>JAIEMH010000140.1 GCA_019752245.1 Flavobacteriaceae bacterium | reverse complement strand
CCGCTATTCTCAATGTCATTCCGTCTCAATATTTCAGCATTTTTCTCTCTTTGCTAAATTAATTTCCAAAAAGAGAATATTATTTTTCCTTTTACTTTGGCTTCGCCAAGTTCTTTTAATTCATCAAGACTTTTTACTTCAATAACATTGGCTAGGATTCCATTTTTAGGTGTTGCAACCGACATTCCTAACGCACAAATTGGGAACGCTTTCTTTTGCTTTCCAACTTGTAAATAAGCTTGTTCTTTTTCGCCTCTCACCCATTTTGGCACCATAACTTCTTGAAGATAGACTTTGTCTAAACCTATTAACTCCATTTGTGACTTGGTATATTGCACTGCTTTTGCCGCTCCTGCAGAACCCGATAATCGTTGTCCAATTTTATTAGACAAATCATCCAACCAAGAGTAACAGTGGCTTTCGGTTAGAGCCGATTTGTAAATTGCTTTAAGCATTTGCTCATCGGACGTTTGTGCAAATGAAATTGAGGTTTGAATAAGTGCTAGTAAAATGATTTTTTTCATGATGACTTTTTAATTTACTTCAAAAATAAATCAAAAAACATTTGGTTGCACAAAATTATTTTATTTACTTTGTACTTCAAAGTACTTTACTATGGAAAACGAAAAATACCTAAACGACATTTCAGAAATAAAAAACATGATGCACCAATCATCAAGATTTATTTCCCTTAGTGGTTTGTCTGGAGTTTTAGCAGGAATATATTGTCTTGTTGGTGCATGGATTGCCTACAAGACACTATATTTTGATACCTCAACTATGGGTAATTATGGTGATTTGATTATCACTCAATCCCAAATTGAACGTTTATTTATTACTGCTGCACTTGTAATTATTCTTTCTATTATTACAGGAATCATTTTTAGCGTTAGAAAAGCTAAGAAAAGTAACGATAACGTTTGGAATGTTACAACTAAAAGATTGGTACTTAACTTTGGTATTCCGATAGCTACTGGCGGTATTTTTATTCTATTTTTAATTGAAAAAGAGATGTTGAGTTTGGTTGCACCCTTAACGTTGATTTTCTACGGATTGGCTTGTGTAAATGCAAGTAAATATACTCTTGGCGACGTTAGATATTTAGGTCTAACTATGGTGCTACTGGGATTGCTTTCTACTTGGTTCTTGGGCTATGGCTTGTTGTTTTGGGCGTTAGGATTTGGAGTTTGTCACATTCTTTACGGAAGTGTTATGTATTTTAAATACGATAGAAATTAAAGCTATGAACAAGTCAAGAAAAATAATTCTTATTGTCTTTATCTGTTTTCTAACATTATTTTTTGTTGGAGGTAAATTGTTTTCTGGATCTGGAAAGTCTTTTAAAGCAAGAGTTAATAAAGAGCTAACTAGTTTCAAAGACGGCGATATTATTTTTCAAACTTCGCAATCCAAACAATGTGAAGCTGTTCGAATTGCCACAAACTCGAAGTTTTCGCATTGTGGTATTATTTTTAATGAAAATGGTTCTTGCTATGTTTATGAAGCCATTCAGCCAGTGAAGAAAACCTTATTTAAAGATTGGATTAAACACGGATTGGACAATAAATACGTTGTTGTTAGGCTAAAAGATTCAACTTTACTGACGCCTGCTTCTTTGAATAAAATGAAACAATATGGTAAAACATTATTCAATAGAGATTATGACGTCTATTTTGAATGGTCTAATGATAAAATATATTGTTCTGAATATGTTTGGAAGATTTATAAGCAAGGTGCTAACATTGAACTTTGCACTTTGGAGAAACTAAAATCTTTTAATCTAGACGATTACAGGGTAAAAGCTATTTTGAGTGAACGTTACGGCAAGAATATTCCGTTAGAGGAAGATGTTGTTGCACCTTCTCAATTGGCAAATTCTGACAAATTAATAACTATCTTTGACAATTATTAGACCTTGAAAACCATCATCCAAAATATAAACAAAGCCTTTGATCACCGAATTCGTTTGGGGATCATGTCTGTATTGATGGTTAACGAAAGTGCCGATTTCAACATGTTGAAGGAACTTCTTGGTGTAACCGATGGCAATCTTGCTTCTCACACGAAAGCTTTAGAAACCGAGAATTACATCATGATTGAAAAGCAGTTTATTGGCAAAAAACCAAACACTAAATACATCGCTACTAAAGAAGGTAAAACTGCTTTTGCAGCACACATTGATGCACTTGAAAAACTAATCAAAAAAAGTTAAACCTATTTTTTTATCTATTTACTTTGAAATACAAAGTACTTTACTATTATGAAGAAAATAAATACCTCCTATTTACTTACTGCAATGGTGCTTTTGATTACCGAAATTATAATTGCACTCTATGCAAACGATCAATTTATTCGTCCTGTTCTTGGTGATTATTTGGCTGTGATTTTGCTGTTTTACCTTTTTGCTGCTTTTCTTAAAATTTCGATAATCAAAATTTCCTTACTCACACTTTTGATAAGTTACTTGATTGAAGGTTTGCAGTATATCCACATTTTGGAACTGTTGCATTTGGACGACATTAAAATCCTATGCATTGTATTTGGTACTTCTTTTTCTTGGACTGATATGCTTGCTTATACTCTTGGGACACTAACTGTTTTACTTATTCACAATTATAAAAGAATGCACTCATGGACTATTTTGTAGCTGAAAACTCTATTGTTAGAACGGTTTGGAAAAGAACGGATACTGTACTGCTCATTTTTGCAGGTTCGGCGGCTGAGTTTGCCTTGAATAAAGCTGTCGATTGGTTGTATTATACTGGAAAGATTCCAGAAAATCCTATTGAACGGTTGTTTTCTACTGTGGAATATGCGCAGCAGATTATTTTTTTGGAAAGAGAACAGGCTTTGGCTGCTATTGATAAAATCACTAAAATCCATCAAGGAGTTGAGGAAAGTCGTGGAAAAAGCATTCCCGATTGGGCTTATAGGGATGTGCTTTACATGCTTATTGATTATTCTATTCGGTCTTTTGAATTGTTGGAGCGTAAACTTGCACTTGAGGAAAAGGAAGAACTGTTTGCTGTTTTTATACAATTGGGAATGCGCATGGGTTTGAAGCATTTACCTGAAAACTTCAATGATTGGCTTGTTGCTAGAGACAACCATCTGCAACATGATTTGGAAAAAGGTCACTTTACGGTGCATCTGTTTGAGCAGTATAAGAAACACTTGGGTGGTTTTAGGTATTTTGTTTTACTACAGGTGCAACATCTTTTGGTACCGAGGATTGTTTATGGGTACTTGTTTTTGGGTTCTTATTTTCCGACACGTTTTGTGCTTAAACTCTATACCTTGAGTAGGAAGATTGGGTTGGATGGTGTTGTTAAAGCGGTTCTTCTTCCAGAAAAGCATAAGGAGTCGCTGCGTAAGATAGGTAGGTTCGAGAAATTATAAATTAGACCGATTATGAGGGATTTGATCATAGAAAAACTGTACGAGATCACGAAGAAACCGTATCAGAAGTATTTTAAAAAAGGCGTTGCTTGGGAGGTAACACCGTCGGAACTGATTAGGTACGATCAAGAGAGTTTGGGGTTTCATTTGGGTTGTTTTTTACTCAAATATAATTTTGAAATGCAACCTAAGTTGGAAGACCACGACATTATTCATGTTTTGACTGACACGCAAGTTGCTGTGACGGATGAAATAGGCATGCAGTATTTTCTGTTGGGAAACGGTAAAAGAAGTTTGTATCTGTATATGGTAATAGCTATTGGAACGCTCTTCTACCCTACTCAAATGAAGCATTTTGTAAAGCAGTATGCGCGCGGAAAAACGGCACACAGACTTCATGATTTGGATTTTCTAAAGTTGCTTACGTTTCCTATAACTACGCTTAGGGTTACTTTTAATATTAAATAAATGACTAAAAAACAATACCACCACGCTACAGGACTATTTTCTACGCAACTTGCCTTAGGTAGTTTTGTTGTTGGTACTTTGTTGCTGTTGCTTCACCTGCACTTTCCTGATGGTGCGTTGTTTGGCATTGGCATTGTTTATCTTGCGGTTGCAGTTTTGCTTAATTCGGTGGTATTTTTTAATTTGTTTTACTTGCTTTTTACACAAAAGAACCATCAAGAATACTTTACGATCAAGCTGCTTATACTGTTAGCCAATATTCCTGTTGTTTTTGTTTACCTTAAGATTGTTGGTGCAACTTGGAAGTGATTGCGTTGTTTAAGGTTTGGTTTTCTTATCAAAATTTCAGGAATTTTCACTAATTGGCTTGATGGTTTTATTTCTAAGCTTTATACTATATCCTTGGAGTTTGTTAGCGGTATGTTAGCGGTATGTTAGCGATGTCTATATGTTTTTAATATAGTTCCTATATGCTTTACTGGATGCTTCGTTAGAATTTCCTGTCATTATGGTACCTTTTTTTGACGTATTTGACCTTTTTTGACCTATTGTTACCCATATGGCAAAAATGTAATTGTGTTGTGTATTGGCTGATGTAGTTTTGCTTCTTATTAACTTTAAATGTATGGTTATGGCAAGACAGACTGGGTTATTTAATTTTGAAGGAACTTTGGATAATGTTACCTTCTACAAGACGGCTGATGGGTTGTTGGTTAGAAAAAAAGGAGGTGTTAGCCGGGAAAGAATGCTAAAGGATCCCAATTTTATTAGGGCTAGAGAGAACGCTGCGGAGTTTGGGAATTGTGCTAAATCGGCGGCAAAACTTAGAGCAGCTCTTTCTTTTTTGGTTCATTGTGCAAAGGATTCCAAGCTTTCTAGTAGGCTTATAAAAGTTTTTCTTGAGGTTAAGACTTTGGACAGTGTAAATACAAGAGGTAAACGAACTGTTGCCCAAGGTTTGACTACTAGTATGGGTAAGGCTAAACTGAAAGATTTTGATTTTAATAGGAATGCTAAATGGCATAGTATTTTGCCAGTTCCTTATTCATTGGATGTTGTTACTGGGACTGTTACTATTACTGACTTTATACCTTTGGATCATCTTACTTTTCCTGATGGTGCTACTCATTTCAGTCTTCAATGTGCTTACACGCATGTTGATTTGGATAGCGGTGTTTTTGAAACTTCGTATAGTGCTTTGGTTACTTATCCTATTTCAAATGATGTTGTTGGCCCAGTTCTTATGCCTAGTGGCTTGCCTACAGTGGTTGGTGCTAAATTTTATGTTGTGTTTATTGCTTTTTTTCAAGAGGTTAATGGTAGGCAAGAGCGGTTTTATAACGGACTTTATAATGCTTTGAGGATCATTGAAGTTTTGTGAGTTTAAAATATCTTAATGGGGATTGCGAGATTTTAGTATAATCTCGCAACTTTTACTTTGTTTTTTTGGTTTCGATTGAGTCTTTTGTAAGCTGTTTTCATGATACACTTTTAAGTTATTTTTTGTCTTAAAATTGCGTTAGATTCTTAATTCTGCGTTGGCATATTCGTTAACGTGTCGCGGATTCAAGGAGTGGCGATGATTCAAGACCGAGCCTTTACAAATTTAACAAAACTTT
>JAIEMH010000169.1 GCA_019752245.1 Flavobacteriaceae bacterium | reverse complement strand
CTAAAACCAAATTACCCGAATATTGAGCATTATCAATAGCATCAATATTAGTCATGACCAAATTAGATTTTATATTTCCTAGTTTTGTTTGAAGAATAAAGTCGGCGTCAATTGTTTTTGTAGTAATTTCGGCATCACCTATAATATTAAATACACCAATTTTATTTAATGATGAAGGTAATTTGGTTCCGAGTACATTAGGAAGAAGTTTTGTTAGATTTTCATAGCTAGAAGTTACTTTGTCAAAAGAACCTTTCATGTAAAATTCACCTTTCCCTTTTTTGGCAAACAAGTTTTTAAAAGTTACGTCGCCAATAATTTCCGATTTGTAGGAATCTACTAAATGAAGATTTTTGGCCGTTAAATTGTTTAAAGTTCCATCAATTTTTCCTGAAAATTGAAAATCTTGATCTTTAGCAATATCTTTATAAAAACATCTAATATCGTTTGTTGCTAAAATTGCTTTTTTAGTCTTAATATCAAAAATAACTTTGTTATTGAAATCGGCAAAATCTTTTCTATCATATTTTAAAATAACATCTCCTTTAAAATTTGATTCTTTGGTATTAAAGTCCAATTCTTCAAGTCGAATGTTCTTTTTGGTGTAAGTAAATTTAGATTTTAAATTTTCTACAAACAATGCTCTATGATCTTTAAAAGACATTTGCTCAATAGCAGTTGTAACGTTTGGACCTTTAATTTTAAAATCGGTAAGAACGGCATTAAGTTTAGTAAAATCGACATCTTTTGGGTTTGGTCGGTTTTCATCAATTAGAATAAATCTGCTGTTTGATAACGTAATTTTGTTTGAAGTCATCAAAAATTTTCCTGATGCAGGTTTTCCATCATCAAAAGCGCCAACAAATTTATCAAGATTGGTATCACGTTCACCTTTGTATGTTTTTACATTTAAGGTCAACGCATCGGCTTTCATTTCTCCAAAAATTAAGTTTCCGTCTAAAAGCGTTTTAGCATCTAAAATACTTGTTGAAATGCGTTTTGCAAAAATTAAAGTATCTTTTCTATCGTCTTTTACCATGACCTTTTTTAACTGAACACCGCCAAAAATGGTTACCTCTACTTGATCAATATAGATATTTGTACCATACTGTTTATTAAGTTCTTCAGTATAATAATGTGCTATTCTAGTTTGAACGCTAGGCAAAGAAAGCGCAATACCAAGCACAAGCAATAGCAGTAACAGTACTAAAAAAGTACGAAACACTATTTTCCTAAATGTCTTGAAACGGTTATTTTTCTTTTTTTCTTTCAAATTTTATTTGGCTATGAAATAGAAACCTTGAAAATAGTTACTTTTGCAAACGATGTAAAAATAATCGTTTACTAGCGATTAATCAAATATAATTCAAAAATTGTGCCTAATGTCAAACAAAGACGTTTTTATTCTTGCTATAGAAAGCTCTTGCGACGATACTGCAGCTGCTGTTTTAAAAAACAATTGTGTCCTTTCTAATGTTGTAGCCGGACAAAAAATACATGAGGAATATGGTGGTGTGGTTCCAGAATTAGCTTCGAGAGCGCACCAGCAAAACATTGTACCCGTTATAGATAGCGCTTTAAAAAAAGCCAACATCACCAAAGAGCAACTCTCTGCTATTGCCTTTACTCAAGGTCCAGGATTGATGGGTTCATTGCTAGTTGGAACTTCTTTTGCAAAATCGTTATCGATGGCATTAGACATTCCGTTGATTGCTGTAAATCATATGCATGCGCACATTTTAGCTCATTTTATAGATGAAGAAGGTTATGATAAACCCGAATTTCCATTTTTGGCATTGACAATTTCTGGTGGTCATACACAAATTGTAGTAGTAAAAAGTTTTTTTGATATGGAAATTATTGGTGAAACTACCGATGATGCCGTTGGAGAAGCGTTTGATAAATCGGCAAAAATTATGGGACTTCCCTATCCTGGTGGACCATTAATTGATAAATTTGCTAAGGAAGGCAACCCAAAGAAATTTCCGTTTACCAAACCCAAAGTGCCAGGATTGAATTTTAGTTTCTCTGGTTTAAAAACTCAAATTTTATATTTTATTCAAAAAAATGTTGCAGAAAATCAAAATTTTATTGATAAGAATAAAGCCGACATTTGTGCTTCGATTCAACATACTATTATCGAAATTTTAATGGATAAATTAAAAATGGCTGTCGCAGAAACTGGTATAAAACAAATTGCAATTGGCGGCGGAGTTTCAGCAAACAGTGGCATTAGAACTACTTTAAAAGATGCCGAAGCTAAATATGGCTGGAAAACATTCATCCCAAAATTTGAGTACACTACAGATAATGCTGCCATGATAGGAATTGTAGGATATCAAAAATATCTACACCATAAATTTAATGATGCCGCAGTAATTTCTAAAGCACGAATAGCGTTTTAATTATGCAATTATTCTACAATTCTACCATTAAAGAATCCGATACTTTATTTGTTTTTGACAAAGAAGAGAGCAAACACATCATTAAAGTATTACGTAAAAAAGAAAGCGATATATTATACGTTACCAATGGATTAGGTTATTTATTCACAACTCAAATAGCATTGGCTTCCGATTCAAAATGTACCATTAAAATAAATTCATTTGAAAAGCAAGAGTTGCCAAAGTTTCAATTGCATTTGGCTGTTGCTCCAACCAAAATGAACGAACGATACGAATGGTTTTTAGAAAAAGCTACCGAAATTGGAATTCAAGAAATTACACCAATAATTTGCGAACATTCTGAAAGAAAGATTATTAAAATTGATAGATTTCAAAAGATTATTGAATCGGCAATGAAGCAATCTTTACATTATTTTTTACCAAAACTAAACGAACCCATCTTATATAAAGATTTTATAAAAAAAGAATTTGGCAAACAAAAATTCATCGCCCATTGCGAAGAAACCGATAAAAAATCACTTAAAAAAGAATTAAAATCCAATGAAGATGCAATTATTTTAATTGGACCAGAAGGTGATTTTTCTGTTAAAGAAATCCAATTAGCTTTGGACAATAAATTTATTCCTGTATCTTTGGGAAACACACGATTAAGGACAGAAACAGCTGCGGTTGTTGCTTGCCACAGTGTGGTTTATGCTAACGAATAAGACTATGAAAATCTTTTTTACTTTTTTTATTGTTTCCTTTTTTTTTGTAAACACGGCTAAAGCTCAAAAACAAACACTGTTTCTTGACAAAAATTATAACGCAGCTCTTCAAGAAGCTAAAATTCAAAAAAAGCCAATTGTTATGATGTTTTATGCTACTTGGTGTGCACATTGTAATAAAATGAAGAATGAAACTTTTTTAGATTCTACAGTTGTAAATTTTTACAAAAAAGCATTCATTTGTGTTGCAGTCGATGCAGAATCATCTATTGGAACTGAATTAAAATCAAAATTTCAGAACAATTTTAAAGTTAGAAGTTATCCGACTTTTGCGTTTTTAGATGCTAACGAAAACCTACTCTATTGCACTTCTGGCGAATTCAAAACCGATGCATTTATCACAGAAGGTAAAAACGCTTTGATTCCTGAAAATCAATTTTTAACTCTTAAGGATAAATTTTACGCCGATGTTTCTAATTCTGATAATTGCTTAAAATACATTACAATACTAAGAAAAGCTGGATTTGATGCAACAGAAGTAACCGAAAAATACCTGAAAACAAAAACTGATCAAGAACGTTTTACAGAATTGAATTGGCGAATTGTAGCTAACGGTATAAATAATTTTGATTCGGATGAATTTAAATTTATCATAAAAAATAAGGAAGCTTTTGCTAAAGTAGCCTCGCCTGTTAGGGTTGAAAAAAAGATTGTATATTTAGTTTCTGAAACTTTCAAAAATTATGCTGAAAAACTAGATACACTAAATTTCAACAAAACAAAATCAGTTGCAAAAACATTTCAAATTAGAAAAGTAGATTCGTTAGTTTTTAGATACGAAATGTTGCTTTCTGAACAAACAAATAATTGGAAAGAATACCAAAAAACAACGCTAAATAATGTTGAAAAATTTGCTTGGAAAGATTCAAACTTATTAACAGAAATTATCAGTGTTTACTTGAATTCAATAGATGATAAAATTGGTTTATTTAACGCTGTAGAGTGGAGCAAACAAGCTATTACAATAAGTCCATCATTAGACAAATATGCTATTATAACGAAGCTTTTACTAAAAAATAAAGACTACAAACAAGCATTAGAATTTGCCAACAAAGGAAAAACCATGGCAACAAGTTATGGCTGGAAAGCTGAAGAAATCGACAAGCTTTTAATAGACATTAAAAAGCATTAACAAAAATGAAAACTTTAAAATTTACTTTATTTTTTTTACTACTCACCATTTGTGGATATGCACAAGAAATCGCACTATTAAAATATAATGGTGGTGGCGATTGGTATGCAAATCCTACTTCACTACCCAATTTAATAAAGTTTAGTAACCAAAATATACATACAAAAATAAAACCAAAACCAGCTACAGTCGAACCTAGTAGTCCCGATTTATTTTCCTACCCATTTGTACACATGACAGGTCATGGAAATGTAGTTTTTAGTGATTCTGATGTTTTAAACCTAAGAAACTATATGCTTTCTGGAGGATTTCTTCACATAGATGATAATTATGGAATGGATGAATTTATTAGAAAAGAAATAAAAAAAATATTTCCAAACAATACCTTAACAGAAATTCCTGCTAATCATCCAATATTTCAAGGTCCATATGTTTTTGCATCTGGATTACCAAAAATACACGAGCACGATGGAAAACGACCACAAGCTTTTGGAATATTTGAAAACAATAGATTGGTACTTCTTTACACATTTGAATGTGATTTAGGTGATGGTTGGGAAGATTCTGACGTTCACAATGATCCTAAAGAAGTTCGTGAAAAAGCTTTAAAAATGGGTGCTAACATCATGAATTACATTTTCAATAATTAATTTTACTATAAATTATTAATTTTATACAAAAATCTACCAAAAATATTTTTATTTGTAACTAATATGTTATAAGATTGCATAACTATTAATTAAACCAAATAATTTATTTATGAAAAAAATCTTTTTATCAGCAGCATTGTTGGCAATGCTTTTTTCTTGTCAGAATGAAGATTCTGCAAAAGTTTCTTCAGAAAACTTACAAGTAAACAGATATTGTGCTTCTCAAGAAGTTTTAGAACGACAATTGCAAGAAGATCCAACATTAGCACTTAGAATGAATAAAATTGAAGAATTTACTGAGAATTTTTCTAAAACCCCATCAAGTTACAGGTTAGTAAATGGAAAAATTGAAATTCCAGTTGTAGTAAATGTTTTGTACAAAACTGCAGCTGAGAACATTTCATTAACACAAATTCAATCACAAATTGATGTATTAAACAAAGATTTTACAGCAACAAACCCTGATTTTGCGAATACACCGGCTGAATTTGCAGGAGTAGCCGCTAATGTTGGTATCACTTTTGAATTGGTGAAGATTAAC
>JAIEMH010000017.1 GCA_019752245.1 Flavobacteriaceae bacterium | reverse complement strand
TTTTACTATTGTGGTTTTAAAAGGAAATTTGTCTTCTGGCACTTCCTGTATCATTTGCATTAATATTTTTGATCCTGTGAAAATGACAAACTTTGTATCTCCTTTTTCAATCTGAATTGTCAAATAATCTGTGTTTTCTTTTTTTATTGACTTTGCAATTTTAAAGGCAAATACTGTTATTTCTTGGTTTAATACTTTATCGATTTTAATTTTGTCTCCAACGAATGAGTTTAATTTTGGCTTAATTCCTAAGTCTTTAAATGCTGTCATTTGGTAATAGTTTTTTCATTAAATTTTTTGTGTTTGCGTGCTTAGTCCAACCTAAATAGCCAGCAATTGTTGCTTTGTTTTTTCTTTTTTTGAATACTTTTGCCATTCGCTTCTTAATTGATTTTCTAATGAGTGTATGCGTGTGAAAATGAACGTATCCTACAAAATCAATTCCGCGAGCTTCAACAGGAAATATTTGATAATTGGATTTTATTTCTAGCTTTAAATTGGTGTTTAAATAGTGTTTAATTTGTGCCAAAACTTGGTGTAGATGTTCTTTTGAATAGGATAGGATAACGATATCATCAGCATATCTGAAGTAATGTTTTATTTGCAACTCTTCTTTGATCCAGTGATCAAAATAAGTAAGGTAGAAGTTTGCGAAATATTGACTTAAATAATTGCCAATAGGAAGTCCATCCGCACTGTCAATTATTTCATCTAAAAGCCAAAGTAGATCCTGGTCTTTTATTTTTTTTCGAAGTAACTGTTTTAGTATATCGTGATTTACGTTTGGGTAAAACTTAACGATATCAAGCTTTAGACAGAAAGTAGTATTTTCTTTGTCCTGTAATGCAAGTTTTAAGTTACTTGATGCTTTATGAATTCCTTTGCCCTTAATCGAGCTATAACTATCATTGGTAAACCAATTTGTAAAATGGCTCTCCATGATGTTCATAATTGCATGGTGTGTAATTCTATCAGGATAATAAGGAAGTTTAAAAACTATTCTTTCCTTTGGTTCGTATACTTTAAATGTTTTGTAAATTGAAGTTTTATAAGTTTTCAACTTCAAAATTTCATGCAACATCTGCAAATTATAATCTTTGTTTTTATCAAATCTAATTACGCCATACTGACTGGATTTGCCTCTTCGAGCTTTTAGTTCTGACGCTTCTATATTCTCTGGAGATATGATTTGCACATATAAATTTCCTATTCTTTTCATTGCCTTGTTTTTTTAGCTCTTTTTCAATAATTTACTAAAGAGCTTTTTCAACATTAATTTTTTGCATGATCGCAAGGTTTGCGCTGCGTAATGTTTTTACAATTTGCGAGCTGACATTCGAATTCGAGTTCCAGTTATCGTAATCGTTGTACGAGAAATCGACACCAGAAGAACTGCCAGCATAACAGCGCACCACCCTAATTTTTTACTCTAAAACAAAGTATTCTTTGTACAAGCTCTCAAATTGAGTTCCAGCATATTTTGCCAATTCTCTAGATTTTAAAGCAAGGCGCGAGCCGACACACGAAGCCGAGTCCCAGACATCGTAACCGACGTACGAGAAATCGACACCAGAAGAACCGCCCATAGTGAACCAAGGATAGTATTTGTCCCATTCTCCGTTTGTCCAGTCTGGTTTCCAACCGTCGTTTAATGCCTCAATAATGATCACAAGTTTAATGTGAGCTACCAGCGCCTTTGCGTGATGATTAATTTGTTCTGGATAAGCCAATTTAATTTCTTCAGGATTGATTCCTAATTTTTTGCACGCGTCTTCAAATGTTTTAATTTCGTCCATGTTATTCAATGTTTGTTGTTAAAAAATCTCTAAAATCCTCAATAAATAAATTTGCCACATGTTTTGCTAAATCTGATGATTTAAAAACAAGGCGCGAGCCGACAAACGAAACCGAGTACCAGTCAGCGCAAGCGCAGTACGAGAAATCGACACCAGAAGAACCGCCCATAGTGAAATAAGCAACATATTTGTCCCACTTTCCGTTTGTCCAGTCTGGAGTCCAACCTTCATTAAATGCGCTTACAATTAATTTTAATTTTCGATAAGCAACTTCATCTGAAGATAACGACTCGATGCTTTTTAAAAAGTCTGTCGGTTCAATTTTGTGCTCTTTTAGAACATCTTCAAAATTTAGAATTCGCTCAATAACGCTTTTTGGTTCGTCTTCAAAAATGACAGTTCCGTTTGCCTCGTTGAAATTGATTACTTTACCTTCTGGTGCAGTAATGGTGATTGTTTTTTTCATTGTTATTTGTGTTTAATTATTTACTTGTTTTCTTTTTTGCTAGATTGTGTAGTTCTGGATTAAAAACTTTGCCAACTGATTGGGTTCTTTCATCCTCGAATCTACGTTTGTTGATGTAGGTTGCCAAGTAGAGTTTTCCTATTCCTGGATTCTTTTTTAAATACTGCAGGTAAAATGGAATTTCGATAAAGCATTTTATTACGTCACCTTGTTTAAGCTTGTTAAATGACTTGATAGCGTCGTTTTTAGCGACTTTATTATCATAAAGAATCCACAACGCCTCAAATGATAAATCGGCTGGAGAAACCTCTACAATGAAAACCTTTGTGTATTTTTCATCTTTCATCCAGAGCGATCTGATTATAGTTTCGTGCGCTGGAAAATTCATTGAAAACAACCAGTGTATTTGATCATTGTTTAGTTCGCCTTCTTCAATTTGAAACGCCTTTAAATTGCCATTTAAATCATATTTAAAAAGAAAAGTCAAACCAATAGTTTTGCCTTTTGCTCTGTAGGTTGTGAACTGTTCCATGTTAGGCTAGTTGTTGATTAAGTTTGTTTTTTATAAATAGAATAGCATTTCTATCATATTCATTAAAAGGATTGTCCTCAATTATTATTAAATATTGTTCTATGCAATGCGCTTCGTGATATTCAAATGTGAACTTGCTTTTCTTTTTTTTAGTAAACAAAGTGTTCACAATTGCTTTTACTTCTAAATGTTTTTTCATTACGCGTAAACTAACTTTTTCTAAAATTGACTTTAGAACTTTTTGTTCACGTGTTGTTGGATAAAATTTATTGGAATAAGTGAAGCAATAAACGAGCGTGTTTAATTGGCGTTCCGATAGTTCAATTATTACTTTTTTCATTTTTTATATTTAGTTATATATTTGAAAATTCCAATATGAATACTAGAAGCAAACCAGCCGACTCCAAGCGCAACTTTAGACCATTCGATTTTAAATTCAATACATAAAATCATTGATACTATTACGAAAATTAACGAACAGCAAAAGCTTATTAAATGTTTCATCTGCAATCAGTTTTAGCTTCAGAAACTTGTTTGCTACAATCTTTGCAGAAATCGGCGGTTGTTTCGCAATTGTGAGATGTGTAGATTGTACGTGTTACTTTATTTTTATGTTCACACTGAAAGCCTTCAATTATCACCTTGAAAAACATTCCAAGACTAATAGTGAAGAAAATTACTATTGCAGCACCGATGATGTTTATTAAAATATTAGTTTCCATAATTAAGAGAATAAGTGTGAAACAACTTTTCCAAATGCAAAAATTACTTTGCTTGTTTGCCGTGGTGTCATATCTTTCAACGGCTTTTTAATTGGTGATTTATTTTTTAACCAGTGAGCAAATAGTGACATATCTGGAACATTCTTATTTCTTCCTGGCTTAGTCCATCCAAGCGTATACATTTGAGCTAAAATGCGTTTGTGCTGTGTGTTTTCATGATCAAAATATTCGAATGGATCTTTATCCTGTGCAACTGGTTTAACTTTTAGGTGAGTAAGCAATTTGTTTGCCTGTTCAAATGTTAAATCATTGGTTGATCGTTTGTTTACATCGCCTGTAATCCACTGTACAAATTCTTCTTTAATATCTTTGTTTGGTGTGTTGATGGCAATTAGTTTCTTTTGTTCTGACGTTGCTTTTGCTATTGGTTCTTGAGTTGATATCATGGTTTCGTTATTTTAACAGGAAACTGTCCTAATACTTCAATGGACATTTGAATTCCAAATAAAAACCCTTCTTTTAAATGTTCGGGCAGTTCAACTTTATCCCCATCTTTACCTTCAAATAAAATCTTAGATTCATTTTTATTTTCAAGAATAAAATTTAAGTTTTCAACTTTGTTTTCGAACCATTTTTTTAATTGTAAAATCATTTCTACGTACTGTTCTTCTTTTGCTTTGCTCATTTTGTTGTTTTTAAATTGTTTGCTCCCGAGACAGGATTCGAACCTGTATTCCAGTCCTTATATTTCTTTGCTATTACCAATTATACGACTCGGGAAACCACTAACTAACCAATAAATAGTGCTTTAATTCTGTATCTAAAACAGAACTTTAAGTGGTTGAAATATTCTTTCATTATATTGAAAATCTGAACTCTAATTTTTTGGTAATTCCATCAATTTCGATGAACTTCCAACCAGAGACAAACATTGTAGATTTAACTCTAATTTGTGCCGCTTCGATGATGTCTAGATTTTCATTGAATTTTTCAGAGTTCAAAGAACCTCGCAAGCCGTTTAGTTGGATAATACTAGACGGATTCAACATTCCTTGTTTGTTTGGCTTTAAAAGAATGTTTACCATTTGGGTTAACTTAGCCGTGTTTTCGTCATCATCCGTTAAACTGGCGATGTATTCTTTGATTCCTTCTATTCCAATTTTTTCTGTTCCATCGAAATTGATAGAAACGTTGTTACCAATTGTGATTGATGCAGAACCATCTGCAAGAGTAGATGTATGCGTATCTTGATTGTGAACTTTCTCACCATACACCATTGCCTTAATGTCAATAATTGCCTTATAATCTGTGAATAAATTCTTTATATCGTTTTCAATAGCGATTTGCCTGTGCGCGAAAATATCAATGTTGTTAGTTACAAAATCAGCAGATAACTGCTTATAGGCTTCACTATTTTTTGACTTGTTCGCCTTAAGTTCACGCTCTTCTGCAGCGGCTTCTTTAAGTAGTTGTTTTTTTTCTTCTGCACTTAAATCTGCAAGTTTAATTGGCTTTTTTTCTGTTGTTTCCATTTTTATTTTAAGATTATTATTAATAATTGTGATGAGTATCTTTTTGTTACTAATTTTTGAATTTGTTCAATTGGCGGTCTGTTATATCTGCCTTTAAACTGGTCAATCAATACTTGAGAAATTGGTTTGTTTTCTTCAAAATCTGCAAGATTTATTGTTTCTCTAATTGACTTAATTGTAACATGCATCTCATCGTTTTGGCTTACTTTAAATATTGCTAGTTGGTAGCCATTTATTTTAATGATTTTCATCTGTATTGATTTAAGAGTTCTTGTAATTGTCTTTTTTCTGATAGAAGCTTGACGTATGCCGATATATCTGGCTCGTTGGGTAACTTTAGATTTATTTGAATAATCTGAGCTTCTATTTCTTTTTTAATTGCGATTTCAAAAATTGGAGGGAAGCCCTGTCCTGTTTAGAAAAGGGGATTTATAGTGTTGCGGAGCCGGATC
>JAIEMH010000402.1 GCA_019752245.1 Flavobacteriaceae bacterium | reverse complement strand
GGGTAAAGATGCGCGCGTGTATTTGGGTTCTGCTGAGTTGGCAGCAGTTTGTGCCAAGCTGGGCCGTATGCCTACGCATGCTGAATATATGGAAACCGTGGGTAATAAACTACAAAACACAGCTGAAATTTATCAGTATTTCCAATTTTAAAGATAGATGAAATATCGTCTACTCTACAAAATTCTGTATTGATATAGTTTAATCCATCGGTATGTTCAAAAGTTAAAAATGGAAATGTTGCTGAAGTGTCGTCACCTGTATAATTATCAAAAAAATTAACAGGTGTATTGTTATAGACTCCATTATAGATTGAGCCATCATCAGTGCTAGGAAGATTAATATTTCCCGAAACATTGGCAATTTGATATTGTCTTAAAACATATTTCATATGATCTAATCCTAACGAAATGTTGTAATGATCATTAATGAAATATCCCATTCTAAAATTGGTTTGAGGAATAGTCATTGATCCAGGATTGATATAATCTATGTGCCAACCTTTTGGTTTGTCATCTGCAACTGCATCATAAACTGTAAAATCATAATTTTGTCCAGTAAAATGAATGTCAGATTTTGTATAACTGTCTCTATTTCCACCCCAAAAGAAATAAAATTTGCCTTTGTTATGGCTAGTAAACTTATCTGCTTTTATTGTTTCTTGAGCAGCAATTGTTTGGGTAATAATGCCAATTAAAATAATGAACTTAATACTATATTTGGGAAACATTTTTAGGTATTTAAAATTGATTTATAGTTTTTCTTATTGCGACTAATTTTGTCATTAAATCTTCAAAATAGTCTAGATGTAACATGTTTGCTCCATCACTTTTTGCATTAGCTGGATCAAAGTGGGTTTCAATAAAAATACCATCAACTCCAACCGCTATTCCTGCTTTGGCAACAGTTTCTATCATATCTGGTCTACCTCCAGTTACTCCAGCAGTTTGATTTGGTTGTTGTAACGAATGGGTTACATCTAAAACTGTTGTTGCATATTGCTGCATTGTAGGAATTCCTCGGTAGTCTACAACCATGTCTTGGTATCCAAACATCGTTCCTCTGTCAGTTACCATAACATTTTCATTATGACAATCTAATACTTTTTGAACTGCATGCTTCATACTTTCGGGACTCATAAATTGTCCTTTTTTTAGATTTACTACTTTTCCTGTATTTGCTGCAGCAACAACTAAATCGGTTTGTCTTACAAGAAAAGCAGGAATTTGAAGCACATCTACATATTCTGCTGCCATAACAGCGTCTTCATTAGTATGAATGTCGGTTACTGTTGGTACATAAAATGTTTCGGATACTTTTCGTAAAATCTTTAAAGCCTTTTCATCTCCAATTCCAGAAAAGCTATCTATCCTCGAACGGTTTGCTTTTTTAAAAGATCCTTTAAAAACGTAAGGAATTTGTAATTTATCGGTAATTGTTATTAATTTTTCTGCTATTCGCATTGCCATTTCTTCGCCTTCAATAGCACATGGACCAGCTAAAAGAAAGAAATTGCCACTATCAGTATGTTTTATTTGCGGAATGTTTTTTATGTTCATTTTTTATAAATTTTACATGCAAATATACTAAGAAAAAACCTTCTAATAAGACTATTAGAAGGTTTTTATAAGTGTTAAAATCTAAAAATTTAGTTAATTTTTTACAGTATTTTTTTTATTCTAAATCCTTTTGGGCAAAGAACTTTACCTTTTTCGTAAATATTGATGTATAATATTATTTTTTTATTTAATCCATCAATTGTTATTTGGTAAATTTCTAACGTTCCTGCTCCCATGATACTTTTCTTAGTTGGAAAAGGACAACAACTGTCGATTTTTTCGTAACTAATTTTTTCTCCATTTGGACCTTCTAATGCATTAAAAAAAAACAAAATATTTTTTGGAGAGTACTTTTCGTTTTCAAAGCCTAAATTAATTGGATAATCTTTATCATAACCATAAAAGTCGTCAGTGGCAAACTCTGTTAGTATAAATTGATTATTTCTAATAGATGGTTTTATAGCAGTATTATCAACATTTTTTAAAGTAGATTTTATACTTCCACAAGAAGTAAAAAAGGCTGCGGACAAAAGAAATAGTAATAGATTTATTTTTTTCATTTTCTAACTATGATTTTTTTATTCAAATATGTTAATTAATAATCAAATATCAAACCACTATTTCTATTTTTGTCAAAAATTAGTAAGTATGAGTTTTCTTTCGCAAACTTGGCATTGGTCCATTTCGGGTTTTATTATAGGTCTTGTAATGTTGGCTTTAATTTATTTTGGTAAAGTTTTTGGAATGTCTTCCAATTTAAGAAGCTTATGTTCAATGACTGGAATTGGGAAAAAGGTTCCTTTTTTTGATTGGGATTGGAAAGCGCAACGATGGAATTTGGTTGTGGTTCTTGGTGCCATGATTGGCGGATATGTAGCAACACATTTTATGAACGATGCAACAAATGTATCCATCAATCCTGTAACAATTCAAAAATTAGAAGTACTAAAAATTGACGCTCCAAATTCTAAATTACTACCCGATGCACTATTTGGAAATCAAATTTTTCAATCTCCTAAAATGATTTTGATATTAATCATCGGAGGAATCCTTATTGGTTTTGGTTCGCGATATGCTGGAGGTTGTACTTCTGGTCATGCCATTTCTGGACTAAGTAACTTTCAGTTACCTTCTTTAAAAGCAGTAATTGGTTTTTTTATTGGTGGGTTGATAATGGTGAATTTTATTTTTCCTTTAATTTTTTAAAAAACGTATAATGAATTTATTAAAATATTTGTTTGTAGGATTTGTTTTTGGAATTGTTTTAACCAAATCGGAAGCTATTTCTTGGTATAGAATTTATGAAATGTTTCAGTTTGATTCTTTTCACATGTATGGAATTATAATGACAGCAATTGCCACTGGTGTTGTTGGAGTTCAAATTATAAAAAGAAGAAAACTAAACGATATTGATGGATTACCAATTGAAATTTTAGACAAAGAAAAAGGAACTTTTCGTTATTGGATTGGAGGTTTACTCTTTGGCTTAGGTTGGGCATTGGTTGGCGCTTGTCCTGGTCCAATTTTTATTCTTATTGGAGCTGGATTTATGAGTGTAGGATTTATTTTATTTGGAGCCTTATTTGGAACTTTTTTATACGGTTTGATAAAAGATAAATTGCCTCATTAATAATTTTTATGATTGAAATTTTACCGTACTATTAAACTTTTGTTAAAATAAAAAATGCCCCAAATAGTAAATAACTTCTGGGGCATTTTATAAATCTTTTATTTTATTTATATTATCTCAGCACTTAATCCTGCTTCCAGTAATTGTGTACACTGAGGTTTCAATTCATCAAAGGAACCTGTTTTTACGGTGCATTTTCCTTTATAGTGAATAAGAATGGCACATTGTTCTGCTTGTTCTGCTGTGTGGTCGCAAACTCTTTCTAGAGTGTCAATTACATGATCGAATGTATTGACATCATCATTATAAACAACTATTTCATTGTTAATTCCAACCAATTCTTGAATTGAAACTTCTTCTTGAACTTTTTCTATTGTACTCATAATTTTTTAAAGTAATTTAGAAATGCTAATTTACATATTTTAGAGAAACCCAATTATTTCTTTCAAATTTTTTAACATATGTTAATCCTTTTTCTGTGCAAGCAGCATCAATAAAAGGAATGTCTTCATTATAGAATCCGCTTAACAGTAAAATTCCACCTTTATTTAAACAATCTACATACGCTTGCATATCATTGAGCAAGATATTTCGGTTGATATTGGCAATAATTAAGTCATAATTTTTACCCTTCAATAAAGCAGCATCGCCTTCATAAACTATAATATTAGTACAATTATTGCGTTCTGCATTTTCAATAGAATTTAAATAACACCAATTATCAATATCTATTGCATCAATTGGTTGTGCACCTTTCATTTCTGCCAATATTGCCAAAATTGCTGTACCGCAACCCATATCCAAAGTTTTTAAACCTTCAACATTAGTTTCTAGTAAGTGCTGAATCATCATGTGTGTTGTTTCATGATGACCTGTTCCAAAACTCATTTTAGGTTCAATCACAATATCAAATTCTGCTTCCGTTTTAGAATGAAAAGGTGCACGAACATGGCATTTACCATCAACGTCAATGGGCTCAAAATTCTTTTCCCATTCTTCATTCCAGTTTACTTGATCAATCTCTTCAATTTTGTATGAAATTGTAAATTCTGGTGAAGTTAAAATATAAATATCTTCTAGAACATCTTCGGTCCAAAGGTCTTTTTGAATGTAAGCAACAATTCCTAAATCGGTTTCAATGAAACTCTCAAATGGTTTTTCACCAAGTTCGGCAATAAGTATTTCTGAACCTAGTTCTTTTGGTTCAACTGTAAAATGATAACCTAAATATATGTTTGACATGTATTATTTTTTTTGCAAAGGTAAGAATCAATTCAAAAAAAAACCTAGCACGATGGCTAGGTTTTAATTTTATTTTTTTCCAGGTTGACAAATTTCCACTATTCTGTGAAAAACATCATGAAGATTTTGAAATGCTCTCATGATTTCTGCATCTGGAGCTTTTCTTGAAACGAGCTCGCTTACTAGTTTGGTTTGTCTTTTTAAAATAGAAATAGTTTCGTCTACTTTTGAAGTTCTTAAATCTTGTGGCATTTTCTCAACATCTAATAATTCAGCTTTAGCAACTAAATCTTCTGAAGAATTTTTTATTGGTCCAAAATTTCCTTCTTCAGCAGGATGAAATGTTTTTGATAATAATTCGTGATAATCATGCATTTCTTTCCACTTGTCTGTAATAGATTGAGCAGAAACAGTATTCATTGCAAAAAATAAAGCAATAGCGAAAAGTGATTTTATAAGTTTCATTTGTTTAATGATTTAAATGTTATGCAATAATACTAATTTTTTTTTAATTGAAAAGTTAAACCAATTAAAATTCAATATACAATTCATCCTTAAAATTCAACAATTGAGTAAATATAACTTTTATAAGTTTTTTAGTTAATGCAACTTTGCTTCATCAAAACAGATAATTATGAAAACAACAATTACATTTCTTATTTTATTTCTTTCAACTATTGGAATTTCTCAAACCAAAATTTCGGGTAAAGTTGTTGATCAAAAAAATAATCCTATCATTGGTGCTAATGTTTTTATTGAAGGTTCTTATGATGGAATTAGTTCCGATGAAAAAGGTGAGTTTTCTTTTACAACAACCGAAAAAGGAGATAAAATTTTAGTAATTACATTTCTTTCGTATGAATCTGTAAAGTTTCCAATTTCAATAGAAAACTATCAATCTAAGGCTTTTAAACTAAAAGAAAGTGTGAACACTTTGGATGCAGTTGTTATCAATGCCGGAACTTTTGAAGCTGGTGATAAAGCCAAAGTAACCGTTTTGAAACCATTGGATATTGTTACAACAGCAGGTTCAAATGGTGATATTGTTGCTGCTTTGCAAACTTTGCCAGGAACACAAACTGTTGGTGAA
>JAIEMH010000353.1 GCA_019752245.1 Flavobacteriaceae bacterium | reverse complement strand
CCAAACCAGGCTCGTAAACCGGAATATTGTCTACATTACTATCATTCCATTTGGCAATCCTATCTTCATTCAAATCGACAACAGTTACTTTAATATGAGGACATTTTTGAGCAATAATAGCCATAGTAGGTCCTCCAACATAACCTGCACCGATGCAGCAAATATTTGTAATTTTCATTCTATATTATTTTAAATTTTCCCAATACCAAGAAACAGCTTCTTTCAAACCTGACTTAAAGGAATAATTTGGGTTGTAATTAAGTAATCGCTTAGCTTTATCAATACTAGCCAATGAATGAGGAATATCTCCAGCCCTATTAGGTCCATAAACAACCGGAACAGACGCAACAGCACCATCAAAAACCGATAAATATTCTTTTAATAAAGCAACCATTTCATTTAAGGTAACGCTATCACCATAAGCGGTATTGTAAACCGTGTTTATAGCGTCCTTATTTTGAGTAGTCATGGCCAATTCATTCATTTGAATAACATTGTCGATATAAGTAAAATCCCTCGAATAATTTCCGTCACCATTAATCACCGGACTTTCCTTTTGCATCAATTGCATAACAAATTTAGGAATTACTGCGGCATAAGCTCCATTAGGATCTTGTTTTCTTCCAAAAACATTAAAATACCGCAATCCGATAGTCTCTAATCCGTAGGTTTTACTAAAAATATCGGCATACAATTCATTCACATATTTTGTAATTGCATAAGGAGAAAGCGGTTTTCCAATAACATCTTCAACTTTTGGCAAAACCTCAGAATCCCCATAAGTAGAAGAACTTGCAGCAAAAACAAATCTTTTTACACCAGCATCACGTGAGGCAACCAACATATTTAAAAATCCAGAAACATTAACATCATTACTAGTAACAGGATCATTAATAGAACGAGGCACAGAGCCTAATGCTGCTTGATGAAGCACATAATCTGCATTCAAGGTAGCTTTTCTACAATCTTCAAGATTTCGAATATCACCTTCAATTAAAGTAAAGTTGTCATCATCAAGTAACTTTTCAATATTATAATGATGACCTGTAGCAAAATTATCTAAACAAGTCACTAAATGTCCTTTTGACAAGAAATACTCGCAAAGATTAGAGCCAATAAAACCAGCACCACCAGTTATAACTATTTTAAATTGCATTATGCTTTTTGTTTTTTAAAGAATTTATTATAGTACTTAATAATGATATTACTTGGCTCATCTTCTTCATGATAGCCATTAGAGTATGCACCATAACCGTAGCCATAACCGTAGCCATAACCAGCACCATACTTGGCTTTATTTTCATAACCATTCAATATAATACTTACATTATTAAGTTCGTCTCTTTTTACCCTATTATTAAGAAGATTAACCATATCTTTTTTAGTAAAATTTTGACGCATGATGTATAATGTTACATCTGCAAACTGAGACAATTCTACCGCGTCTGTTACTAAGCCAACTGGTGGTGTATCTAATATAATGTAGTCATATTTAGCTTTTAATTCTTCTACCATTTCTTTCATGGTTTCTCCCATAATAAGTTCAGAAGGATTTGGAGGAACTGGACCAGAAGTGATGATATCTAAATAAGGAATATGAGAGTTTTGAGTAACTTCTTCAATTGTTTTTTGACCAATTAAATAATTGACAGCACCAACGTCATTCTTTAAACTAAAATCATCAAATATCTTTGGCTTTCTTAAATCTAAACCAACAATTACTGTTTTCTTCTCACTCATTGCAAAAACAGTTGCAATATTGATAGAACAAAATGTTTTTCCTTCACCACTAACAGAAGAGGTAAGCATAAGGGTTTTTGTGCCCGATACATTCTGTTTTTTGTACAAAAATTGTAGCGACGATCGAATGGCTCTAAACGATTCTGAAAGAGCCGATTTTGGTTTTTCAAAAACAGCTAAATTGGTATCTGTGTGTTTCAAACCTACCACACCTATTAACGGAATTGAGGTTAAACTAGAGATGTCAGCAGTATTCTGAATTGAATTATTAATAAAGAAGATGATAAACACAATCAACAATGGAACTAAAAGTCCTAGAAAAAAAGCAATTACATAGTTAACACTTGTTCTTGGTCCTATTAAACCTCCACCAATATCTTTTGCAGGATCAATAAACTGAATATCCGATAAATTGGCAGCTTTAACAATTTGAGCTTCTGTCCTTTTTTGAAGATACGTTTGATAAATTTCGTTACTTAAATTATACTTTCGCATAATTTTTGTATGTTCTTGTTTATCTTCTGGCATAAGTCTTATCTTGTTTTCTGCCTCATTCATCTTACTTTTTACTTGAGATGATTCATATTGTATTGCAGCTTTTGCAGCACTAATATTTTCTAACAATACTCTCTTTACCGCAGAAATTTCATTGTCAATATTGTTAAACATTAATTCACTTTTTACAGAATAAGTCATCTCAGATCTTCTTACAGAAAGTTCAATAAGTTTAGCCACATTACCCATAATGTTTGGGTCTTCAATGCCTGCAACAGAAGGCGCTGGAAGTTTAGAATAGTCAGTACTATTTCTTAAATAATTACTTAAAGTGTTGTAATAATTAATTTTTCTATTTACACCATCGTTAGTTCTATCCAAATCTAATAATTGCGTCTGAAATGTTTGACCTCCAGATTCAATTTCAATTATATTTTTATTTCTACTAAATGCTTTCAAATCGGAATTAGCTTCTTTTAAGTCTCCTTCCATATTTATTAATGTAGTATCAATAAACTTAATGGTATTTTCAGCAAATAAATTTTTATTATCAAGTTGTCTCTTTATTAAAACTTTTACTGTTTCATTAAGATAATCTACAATCCTAGCTTTATTGGTTCCTTCTAATGACAATTTTATAATTGAAGGCGCTTTTTCATCAATGTTAATTTTTACATTTTTGTATCTAGAAACAACTTCATCAAATGGATTGAATTGAACAATATATTCTTTACCAACATAATTATCAGTATTTCCTTTTATCTCCAAAACCCAATTAAGAAATGGCATTGAAACTCTTTGACCTACTTTGTATTTTTTAACTATTTTTTCATCCGATATTGTAACCGAATTTCTCGAATTTTCGATATAATTTATTACTGGAAGAGAATTTGAAGCTGGCTTAATCGTCATTACATATTCACTATTTGAAGTAAATTTAATAACAATAGGAACTTGACAAAGTTGATTTTGACTCTTATCTATAGTAACTACAAATGGTGTACTACCATAAACATCCTGAACAAAATATTTTTGCTGTTGTAAATAGTCTATATAAAAATTTAATTTATCTACAACTAATTCATTATGAGAACGAGATTTAATGGTAGTAGCAATATTCTGAACTTGATCAGAAGCTCCACCCCAATTAAAAACCAAACTTGTATTTGAAGTAAATAAAGGATTGTCTTGTTCTTTAATCGCTATGGTAGTTTCTAGAGAGTAAATTTTTTGCTTTCTTACATTTACTTGATAAGCAACTGTTAAACAAGCAATCAAACCAAATAAAAACCATTTCCAATAACTTCCGGTTTTTATTAAAAATCCTTTGAAATCAAAAGTATTTTGGTTTTCGAAAAAAGAAAAATCTTTTATATCTAACATTAATCTGAAATATTAATTTTTAAGTAACAAATAGGTTGTTGTTGCCAACGATAATAAAGTAATTATAGTTCCTAGAGATTCTATACCGGTTTTTCCAGTTCCCCAAGTTTTTTGTTTTAATGGCTTTATGTAAATATAATCATTAGGCTGTAAATAATAACATGGCGATTCAACTGCTTTAGAATCTGTTAAATCAATTCTAAAAGTTTCAGCTCCTTTTGGAAATTGTCTAATTACAATAACATCTTTTCGATCTCCTGTTACTGTTATATCGCCAGAATTTGCTACAGCTTCTAAAATATTAACTCTCTCTTGGTATAATATTTTTGAACCAGGGCTAGCAACTTCACCATTAACCGTATATCTAAAGCCAGCTAATTTTAAATTAACAAAAATACCTGCTTCTTTTTTAAAATAATCTTTCAACAACTGATCTTCAATTTTTTTCCTTGCCTCTTCTAAGGTATATCCTAAAACGTTTACTTCGCCTAAAACAGGAATTCTAATGTTACCATGATCATCAATTGTATATCCATTAAAATACAATATGTCAAAATTTGGAACTTGCTGAGAATTTGTATTAGGATTAAATATTTCTACTAATTTTGGATCTAAAGCCTTAATTGTCAAGCTAAGCACGTCATTAGTTTGTAATCTATATGGTTTTATTGTTACTGGACTTAATGCAGCGTCTGACGAATTTCCTTTATTTTGAAGATAAATAAGATCTTGAGTAGAAACACAAGATGTAAACAAAATTCCGATAAAAAATAATATATAGAGTATGCGATTGTTCATTATTGAAAATAATTTTAGCAAACAAAGATAGTTTTTCAAATCTAAAAACAAAAAAGTTACTATGGAATATTATTTAATTATTTTTTAATGAATTTTCAAATGGAACTCTTTGCAAAATACTTCTCCCTAACGTAACTTCATCAGCATATTCTAATTCGTCGCCAACCGCTATTCCGCGTGCAATTGTTGATGTTTTTATGTTAAAATCTTTTAGCTGTTTAAAAATATAAAAATTAGTCGTATCGCCTTCCATTGTCGAACTTAATGCAAAAATAATTTCTTCAATAACTCCAGTTTTTACTTTTTCCACCAATGTACTGATATTCAATTGACTTGGACCAACGCCGTCAATTGGCGAAATTTTACCTCCTAAAACATGATAAATACCTTTAAACTGGTTGGTATTTTCTATTGCCATTACATCACGAATATCCTCTACAACACAAATTATTTTATGGTTTCTTGAACCATTTGAACAAATTTCACATACATCAACATCAGATATATTATGACAATTTTTACAAAACTTCACATCTTCACGCATTGTTGTTAATGCTTGTGACAAATATTGGGTTTGCTCTGTGGGTTGTTTTAGTAAATGTAAAACCAATCGCAATGCTGTTCGCTTACCAATTCCTGGTAATTGAGACATTTCGTTTACTGCTTTTTCTAATAATTTTGATGAAAATTCCATTAGGCAAATATAGTTAATTTGAAAATGTGTCAATTTGATAATTTGACAATTCTAAACATTATCAAAACATTTTCTGATTATCTAACTATCTAATTATCTAATTTTCCTATTTTAGCACAACTAAAAAATCACTTATGTCTCCAATAGGAATTCTAACTTTAATTATAATTTATTTCGGATTATTAATTTTAATTTCAAATATTGTAAGTAAAAAAAGTACTGATAACGATACTTTTTTTAAAGCTAATAAAAACTCAAAATGGTATTTGGTGGCATTTGGAATGATTGGAACCGCTATTTCTGGAATTACTTTTATTTCGGTTCCTGGCGAAGTTGGAAATCCCGATTTGCAGTTTAAATATTTTCAATTTGTAATTGGCTGTGCCATTGGTTTTATTATTGTCGCCAAGGTTTTACTTCCGTTATATTATCGAAT
>JAIEMH010000289.1 GCA_019752245.1 Flavobacteriaceae bacterium | reverse complement strand
GGAATACGCAAACCTCGCTCATGCTGAGGACGTTCAGGTGCAGATTGGATTGAGTTTTCTTAGTCTTCTTGAAATATAAAGAGTTTTTATTAATGTAAACCGATTTTCATCTTTATTAATTAAATCAATGTTTCAGTTTAAGGAAAAATGAACAAATAGTAAGGTGTTTTGAAAAACAAGAAAAGAGAAATACATATGTAAATTTGTACTATAAATTAAAACCAAACAATTATGAGTGATAAAGTATTAAAATGGAATAACGTACTGAACTTTGCAAATAATGGAAATCTAGTACCAGATAAAAGAGTTGAAAAAACAGATGCTGAATGGAAGCAACAACTCACAGAAGAAGAATTTTATATAACTAGAAAAAAAGAAACTGAAGCAAGATTTTCTGGAGAACACTGCTCAAGATACGAACCAGGCAAATATGGCTGTATCTGCTGTGAGAATGAATTGTTTGATTCTGGAGAAAAATTTGATAGCGGAACAGGTTGGCCAAGTTTTACGCTTCCTATTAAAGAAAACGCTATAAAGTATCATAAAGATGGCTCTTTTGGAATGATTAGAATTGAAGTAATGTGTAATGTTTGTGATAGTCATTTAGGACATGTGTTTCAAGATGGACCACAACCAAGTGGATTAAGATACTGTATTAATTCAGTGTCGATGAAAAAAACAGATTAATAATAATAATAAACTAATAATATGAAAAATATACAATTTATAACCTTTGGTGGAGGTTGTTTTTGGGGAGTAGAAAAGTTTTTACAAGATACTCCAGGAGTTATCGATGCCGTTTCTGGCTATGCTGGTGGAGAATCAATTGACCCAACTTATTCTGATGTATGTGGTGGAAGAACAGGACATGCTGAAGTGGTAAACGTCGAGTTTGATGCGGATATAATATCTTTAAATGCTTTAACAAAGTCTTTTATGGCTAGATACGGAACAAGTTCTAGCTCAAATACAGATTCTATTTCTCAATATAGATCGATTATTTTATACCGAAATACAGATCAAAAAGAAATTATAGAGAAAATACTAAATGATGAAAATAGCTCTAAAAAGTTCACAACACAAATTGTTGCTTTAGATAAATTTTATCCAGCAGAAGATTACCATCAAGACTACCACGGAAGTTGTAGGGTAAGTGCATAATAAAAAAATGAAAAAATGAAAAATATTCAAATAGCCACATTTGGAGGAGGATGTTTCTGGTGTGTAGAAGCTGTAATACAAAGACTAAAAGGTGTAGAAAAAGTAGTTTCTGGATATACCGGTGGAATAACAAAAAATCCAACCTATAGAGAAATTTGTAATGGCAATACTGGACATGCAGAAGTTATTCAAGTCACTTTTGATGCTGATATTATAACTTACGATGAATTATTGGCCATATTTATGACCAGCCATGATCCAACAACTTTAAACAGACAAGGTGCAGATTATGGTACACAATACAGATCAGTAATATACTATCACAATGCAGATCAAAAAGCAGTAGCAGAAGAAGTGATTGAAATTATTAATCCAAGTTTTGATAATAAAATAGTTACTGAATTAAGTCCTCTTAATGTTTTTTATCCTGCAGAAGGATATCATCAAAATTACTATAATCAAAATAATTCTGCAGGATATTGTAATGCTGTAATTACCCCAAAGGTAATTAAACTCAGAAAAATGTATGCAGATAAATTAAAAGAAAATGCTTAAGTTAAACTATCTATTATTAATGTTTTTGATGATTGCAACATTTGGTTGTACAGGTCAAAAAAAAAGTAATCTTAATATAAAAGACAAAGAAATGAATGCTACAAAAAATAATTATGGTATAGAAGGTCAAAAAGCTCCTGAGTGGAAAATTGATCAATGGGTAGATGAAAACGGAAATATTACCAAACCAATTCATCTATCAGATTATAAAGGCAAATTTAAAGTTGTTTATTGCTTTCAAAGTTGGTGTCCTGGATGCCATAGTATAGGATTACCATCCTTACAAGCAATGACTGACGCTTTAAAAGACAATGAGAATGTGAAGTTTTTAGCTATTCAAACAGTATTTGAAGGTGCTAGTAGTAATACTTACGAAAAAATGCTAGAAGTACAAAAAAAATACAACCTCAAAATTCCTTTTGGGCAAGACAATGGGGATGAATCTACAAGAAACATTTCAAACATAATGGTAAATTATAGAACGGGTGGAACTCCTTGGTTTATATTTATTGATCAAGATGATAATGTGGTCTTTAACGATTATCATTTAAATACAGACAAAGCAATAGAATTTTTGCAAACAATAAAGTAGTTTTTTCATAATTAGATTAGGTTAATTGGTTGGTATTCCTCCAAGTGTTATAGCTTGGAGGTTTACTTAAGAATAATTATTATAAAAAAAAAAGAAATCATGAAAAATAAAAATAGTCTAATAAAAATTGTAATGATGGCATTCATAGCCCTCACATTTCAATCTTGTGCACAAAGCACATCAAAAACTAAAGGAGAGAAAATAAAAAATTTAGCAGTAAATACTGTAAACAAAACAGATGACCAATGGAAAAAAGACCTTTCTGCTGAACAATATTACGTTTTAAGAGAAAAAGGTACAGAAAGACCATTTACAGGAGAATTATTACTCAATAAAGAAAAAGGAATATATAAATGTGCTGGTTGCGAAAATGAACTTTTTACAGACGAAATGAAATTTGATTCGCACTGTGGTTGGCCAAGTTTTGATAGAGAAATTGCAGGCGGGAAAATTACAACGGTTGAAGATAATTCTTTAGGAATGAAAAGAGTGGAAATAAATTGTGCCAAATGTGGTGGACATTTAGGACATATCTTTGATGATGGACCTACAGAAACCGGAAAAAGATATTGTGTAAATTCAGTTTCATTATCTTTTGAACCAGCTTCAAAAATCAATAAAGAAATTGCAAAACCTACTTCGGATACGATAACGCTTGGTGGTGGTTGCTTTTGGTGTATTGAAGCTGTTTATGAAAAATTAGACGGAGTGAAATCTGTAGAATCAGGTTATGCTGGCGGAAAAACTAAAAATCCAACATATTACCAAACGAGCTCTGGTGAAACTGGGCATGCAGAAGTTACGCAAATTATTTTCGACCCTAATAAAACTTCAGTCGAAGAAATTTTAAAAGTATTTTTTACAGTTCATGATCCAACAACGATAAACAGACAAGGAGCAGATTCAGGAACACAGTACAGATCTATTATATTGTATAAAGATAATGAGCAAAAAAAGATTGCAAACGAAATTATCGTTGCTCTTAAAAAAGCAAAAGTATATGATAATCCTATAGTAACAGAAGTAAAACCTTTAGTCGCATTTTATAAAGCTGAAGATGCTCATCAAGATTATTACTCTAACAACGAATCACAACCATATTGTCAAATGGTTATTCAACCAAAAATTGACAAATTTGAAAAAATATTTAAAGAAAGGATTAAAAAATAATGAAAATTTCCGAAATTCAACATTACCAAGAATTTAAAACTTTTGTAATGAAAGTCGATGATGATTTTGCTAAAATTGAATATACAGAAAAAGATAATTGCTATTATCTTGTTCATTCTGAGGTACCAAAACACCTAAGAGGAAAAGGAATAGGCAAAGAATTGGTAGAAAAAACGTTTGAATATTTACATTTAAATCAAATTAAAGCAATAGCAGTTTGTAGTTATATTAAAGCAGTTGCTAATAGAAGTGAAAAATTGAAAATGCTAATCTAAAGAAACAAAAAAATGGAAAATAATATTAATATAAATGAAATTGAAGCATTAATTAATTTACTAGATGATATAGATAAATATACTTTTGATTCTGTCCAGCAAAAGATTATTGAGTTAGGAGAAGATACAATCCCATATTTGCAAGAAGGGTTTGATAATAGTCAAAACTCACTTCAAAGAGAAAGACTTGCTTTTTTATTAGATAAATTTAAGCTAACAAAATTGAATAAAGAAATTATTTATTGGAGTGAAAATGATACTCATGATTTACTAAAAGGATTGATTCATATTGCACAATTTGGCTTCCCTAATTTTGAAATTGGCGTTTTAGAAAAGGTTTTAGTTCAACTTAAAAAAGAAATCGAACCATTAATAAAAGACAAAAGCAATTATGAAATAATGCAAGAAATGAATAAAATCATTCTTGATAAATATCAATTTGGATCAAATTTTAAAAACTATTCTGGTGTAAATAATTCATTTATTAATAAAGTAATAGAAGATAAAGTTGGTAATCCTATAATGCTTTGTATTATTTACTTGTTAGTTGCAAAAAGTTTAAAAATAAATTTAATTGGAATAAATTCGCCAAAACATTTTATACTAGCAATTTTAGAAAAAACAAGTAAAGATGTTACTTTTTACAATGATGAGTTAATAGATCAAGTAGATTTCTTTATAGACCCCTTTTATCAAGGAATCTTTTATGGTACAGACAAATATGATTTAATGCTTAAAGAAATAAACTTTGATTTAAATGATAAAGTCCTTCTGCCTGCAACTAATTTAGATATTGTCAAAAGAGTTATGAATAATCTAATATATGCGCTACATACAACTGGAGAAAAGAAATCTGCAAAAAACTTATTAAAAATAGTTGATGCACTATAACTAAAATTATAAAATTACCATTAGCAACAAGTTTGATTAAAACAAACCTATAAATAAAAGAGATTCCATATATGACCTCTAATAAATCAAAAATATGAAATTAAACTTAAAAGACACATTCAATAAAGAACTGCCAGCAGATAAAAACTTAACAAACACAAGACGTCAAGTATTAGATGCATGTTATTCTTTTGTCACTCCAAAAAAACCAAGTAATCCAAGTTTAATTCATTTTTCTGATGAATTGGCTAAAGAAATTGGTATAGAAAACTTTATGTTGTCCAAAGAATTTTCAGAAGTATTTTCAGGTGCTACTACCCTTCCCAACACAAACCCATTTGCAATGTGTTATGGTGGACATCAGTTTGGAAATTGGGCAGGGCAATTAGGCGACGGTAGAGCAATTAATTTGTTTGAAATAGAGCACGATAACAAACATTGGGCATTGCAAATAAAAGGAGCCGGAGAAACTCCTTATTCTAGAACCGCAGATGGTTTGGCTGTTTTACGATCATCTATCAGAGAACATTTGTGTAGTGAGGCAATGCATCATTTAGGTGTTCCTACTACTAGATCTTTAGCATTAATGCTATCTGGAGATGAAGTTTTAAGAGATGTACTGTATAATGGGAATCCAGATTATGAAAAAGGTGCAATAGTTACACGAGTTGCACCAAGTTTTGTTCGTTTTGGAAATTTTCAAATTTTAGCTTCAAGAAAAGATTTTAAGAATTTAAAATTACTTGCAGATTACACTATTAAACACTTTTATCCTGAAATTACAATAGCAGGAAAAGAAAAATACCTTGAGTTTTATCAAGAAGTAGTAAGTAGAACTTTAAAAATGGTTGTTGAGTGGCAAAGAGTTGGATTTGTGCATGGTGTTATGAATACTGATAACATGTCAATTCTTGGTTTAACCATAGAT
>JAIEMH010000187.1 GCA_019752245.1 Flavobacteriaceae bacterium | reverse complement strand
ACAGTCTTTTTAGAGATCGTGCCAATGCGGCCATTAATAAAGGCAATTTTGATGATGCCATAACAATCATCCAATCGGAACTTATTGCTAAAAATAGAGCAGAAGCAATCGATTATGCGACGTTAGGAAATTACTTTATTCTTTCCAAACAATATGATAAAGCTGAGAAAACACTAAACGATGCTATTGCAAAAGACGCAACAGACATCAATTTGCAGTTGCAATTAGCACATTTGTACATGTTCACCGATAGAATTTCAGAATCGAAAGACATTCACAAGAAATACAAAGATCAAAACGTTAATTCCAAAACATCGTGGATACAACAAACCAAAAAAGACTTCGAACTCTTCAAGAAATGCCGACTTCCAGAAGATGATTTTAAAAAGATTTTACGCGTTTTAGAATAGTCATTTTAATGTGAGTTACTAAGATAACAAGTTACTAAGATACTAAGTTACTAAGATACTAAGTCACTAAGAGCTAAAAACCTCAGAACCTATGTATCTTAGAATCTCAGAACCTAATAAAAAAATGAAAGCCACCTACCAAAAATACATCCTAAACTTCAAACGACCTTCTGGAACTTCTAGAGGCGTAATGAACGAAAAAGAAACGTGGTTCATCATTCTTGAAGAGAACGGAAAAAAAGGAATAGGCGAGTGCGGAATCCTTCGCGGACTTTCAGCAGACGACAGACCCGATTATGAAGAGAAATTACAATGGACTTGCCAAAATATTCACTTAGGTAAAGATCAACTTTGGGAGGCACTTTTAGAGTTTCCTTCTATTCAATTTGGGGTTGAAATGGCGTTCCAATCATTAGCCTCAGAAAATCCTTTTTTGTTGTTTCCATCGGAGTTTACTGAAGGTAAAAAAAACATGGACATTAATGGTTTGGTTTGGATGGGTGATGAGGTGTTTATGAAGGAGCAAATTGAAGAAAAATTAACGCAAGGTTTTCATTGCATCAAACTAAAAATTGGCGCTATAGATTTTCAAAAAGAACTCGATTTATTGCACTTCATTCGTCAAAATTTTGATGAAAATACTATCGAAATTAGGGTAGATGCGAATGGTGCTTTTAGTGAAGATTTAGCTTTAAATAAATTAAATCAATTATTTGGTTATAAATTACATAGCATCGAACAACCTATTGCTAAAAACCATACTGACACTATGGCAGAGCTGTGTAAAACCACTCCAATTCCTATTGCTTTAGATGAAGAGTTAATTGGTGTGTTTTTATACGAAGATAAGGAGCAACTTTTGCAAAAAATAATGCCACAATACATCATTTTAAAACCAAGTTTTGTTGGTGGATTTCGTGGTACAAAAGAGTGGATTGAGTTAGCTAATAAGTACAAAATTGGATGGTGGATAACTTCTGCTTTAGAGAGTAATATCGGTTTAAACGCCATCGCACAATGGACATTTTTACAGCAAAATCCAATGCCTCAAGGATTAGGAACCGGAGGATTATATACCAATAATTTTGATTGTCCGTTAGAAGTTATTAATGGACAATTATTTTATAATTCTGAATTGAATTGGAAGGTTGAAATATATTAAAATAGTAACCTTTTTGTAATTCATTTTTCGTAAATTTGAGTAAGTATTAAATTTATCACTAATGCGTTATTCCTACTTATTCTCCTTCGTTCTTCTTTCTACTACCATAATTTCCTGTTCTAAAAAAGACAGTGAAGAAATCCAACCCAAACTAGGTACTATTACCCAAAGTGTATATGCCTCTGGTGTTATAAAAGCTGAAGATCAATATACCTTATTTTCAACCGTCAGTGGTGTTTTGCAAAAAAAATTAGTCCTTGTAGGTCAAACCATTTCTCAAGGACAATCTTTATTTCAGATAGAAAGTGATAAAGCAGCATTGAATACTGAAAATGCTCGTTTGGCCTACCAACTAAGTCAAGAAAGTAGTAGGTATATTCAAGATAAAATTTCTGATATGGAAACCAAAGTCCAAATGGCTAAAGATAAATTGACTTTGGACGAATCGGTTTTCAAGAGAAATAAAAATATTAAACAGTATGGCGGTATTTCCGAAGTTGATTATGAAAAAATAGAATTGACTTATAAAAATTCAAAATCCAATTATGAGTCCTCTTTGAAACAACTATCGCAATTGAAGATACAACTCAAAAATGAGCAAAGTCAAAATAATATTAATCTCAAAATAAATGAGAAATCCCAGAGTGATTTTACTGTAAAAAGCGCTTTTTCTGGAGAGTTATTTGATGTTTTGGTCAAAGAAGGTACATTGGTTACTCCGCAAACACCTTTGGCTGTGATAGGAAAAAAGAATTCCTTTTTACTGGAACTTGACGTTGATGAAAACGACATGATACTTGTAGAACTTGGTCAAAAAATACTGGTGACTTTAGACAGTTATAAGGGAAAAGTATTTGATGCTACGGTCGATAAAATTTATCCGATTATGGATGAACGCTCTAGAACATTCAAGATTGAAGCACATTTTGATGTTCTGCCTGCTAAACTATATCCCAATCTTACTGCTGAAGCAAATATCATCATTCAAATTAAGAAGAATGTATTGACAATTCCTAAGAGTTTTTTAATTGACAATCAATTTGTTTTGGTTGATAAGGATCAAAAAAGAAAAGTAAAAATAGGATTGAATGACTATCAAAATGTAGAAATTCTGGAAGGATTGAAAGCCGAAGAAACTATTTACAAACCCAAAAAATGAATTTCAAACTAATTTTTAATATTGCAACTCATTTGCTTCGCGCTAGATTGAAACAGTCTGTTGTGGCTGCTGTTGGCGTTACTTTTGGTATAGCAATGTTTATTTCTTTGGTCAGTTTTATGAACGGACTGAATGATTTACTTGATGGTTTAATGCTTAATCGAACTCCTCATGTGCTTCTTTATAACGAAATTAAACCTTCAGAAAACCAACCTATTTCGTTGTCTGAAACCCATAAAAATGATGTCAATTTTGTTAATTCTGTTAAGCCAAAAGACAGAGGTAAAGCAATTTACAACAGTAAATCCATTATGCATTATTTGAAACAAGACCAACGAATTATTGATGTAGCACCAAAAATTTCAACGCCTGTTTTTTTTAATTCTGGCACCATTGAGATTTCGGGTGTTATTAATGGAATTGATGTTTTGGCAGAAGAAAAATTATTTGCTTTAAGCGACTACATTATTGAAGGTAAAATAGCTGATTTAGAACAAAATAATAGCATTATCATAGGAAAAGGATTGGCAGATAAAATGCTTTTAGTTAAAGGAGATATTATTAAAATTACTTCTGCGAAAGGAAATCTAGCTTCCTTAAAGATTGTTGGGATAACTCAAATTGGAATTGCCGATATTGATAATACAGTAAGTTATACTTCATTGAATACGGCTCAAAAATTATTGGGAGAAGCAACCAATTATGTTACCGATATCCAAATTAAATTATATGATATTACAACAGCACCAGCATTGGCAACAGAATTTCATAACAAATTTGATTTGGATACTATTGATTATCAAACGGCTAATTCACAATTTGAAACCGGAAGTTCGGTTCGAAGTATAATTTCGTATGCTGTTGGAATTGTTTTGTTGATTGTAGCTGGGTTTGGAATTTATAATATTCTAAACATGATGATTTTTGAAAAGATGGACAGTATAGCTATTCTAAAAGCCACCGGTTTTTCGGGCAATGATGTAAAATGGATTTTTATTTCATTGTCATTAATTATTGGTTTGGTAGGAGGTGTTTTTGGGTTGCTATTCGGATTTATTTTTTCTTCAATTATTGATGTAATTCCATTTAATACGGCTTCATTGCCTACAGTTACCACTTATCCCATAAATTTTAATCCCTTGTTTTATGTAATCGGAATCACATTTGCCTTAGTAACTACCATTATAGCCGGATTATTTCCAGCATTAAAAGCTAGTAAAATAGATCCAGTAGAAATCATTAGAGGAAAGTAATATGAGCAACAAAGTTTTAGAAACCAAAAAGTTAACTAAATACTTCCACGATCCAGTAAAATTTGAAGTATTGAAACAAATTGACATGAGCATCAATCATGGTGAGTTTGTTTCTATTGTTGGGAAATCTGGCTGTGGAAAATCTACACTATTGTATTTGCTTTCAACAATGGATACAGATTATGAAGGACAATTGTTTATAAATGAAGAACTTATTACAGGAAAAACAGATAAAGAATTGGCCAAACTCAGAAACGAAAAAATCGGATTTGTTTTTCAATTTCACTATTTGCTTTCAGAATACAATGTACTTAAAAACGTAATGTTACCTGGAATGAAACTTGGGAAGCTTTCTGAAAAAGAAATTGAACACAATGCTATGGAGCATCTTCGCACACTTGATATGCATGATCAAGCACTAAAAATGCCCAATCAATTGAGTGGCGGACAAAAACAACGTGTTGCAATCGCTCGAGCATTAATAAACAATCCTTTGATTATAATGGGCGATGAACCAACAGGTAATCTAGATAAAAAAAATAGTGATTTGGTATTTGATATTTTTAAAAAACTTACTTTAGAAGCGAAACAAACTTTATTAATAGTTACCCACGATCCAGATTTTGCAGAAAGAACCAATAGAATAATTACTATGGAAGACGGAAGAATTATTTAAAAACAGCATCCAATTTTTATCTAATAGGCACATAGATTTTTTGTAGTAGAAGACACTCGCTTTAGATAAAACACATAGAATTAAGAATTAACCCTATGCAATCTATGTCTGGAAAAATGTAGCTACATCCACTCAAAGTGAAACCCTTAATCCTTGTACTTCAAACTTCTAACCTCGTACTTTTATTTCACCACAATATCATACTTAGTAAGCAATCCTTTCAGTCCTTCAATAGAGAAAACTGCTTTTTTAAGTTTGTTTTTGTCTGGATCAATTACATAGTCGTAGCTGGTAGAAAAATCGGCTTTATTGGCAATAGTATCCATAAATACGGCATGACGCAAGTTGCAATTATCAAACAATACTTCGGTTAAATCACTTCCCATAAAATCAATAGCAATCATGCTACAGTTTATAAATTGCATTTTCTTTAGTTTAAGAGCATAGAATTTAGCGTAATCAAGTTGGCAATCTTTAAAGTGAAATTCAAATATCACTTGATCCGTCATGGCAAAATTTACATTGGTAAAATTACATTTTGTAAAGAACACACCGCGAAGTGAAACATAATTAACCTTAGTCTCTTGAAAATTACATTCGAAAAAATTACAATCTATGAAAGTAACTGTTTGAAACGTACATTGTCTAAAATCGCAGTTGTAAAAGGTGCAATTTTCAAAATCTTTAAACTTTGTATTGGTATCGTCAAAGGTTTTGTCTCTAAATTCTTGGTCTAAGATGTAATCTGCGTGCATAAGTGTGTTTTGAATTGGTAAAACTACTAAATTAAAATGCATTTTTTCACTACCAATTGTTCATAAATTTTAAATTTTATATAATATTATAAAATAATTTAAAAGTTTTAATCTTAATAGTCAATAAAAAAATTATTTTACTAAAAAAAGTTAAAGGAATATATTATGAAATTAGCTTATTGGATGT
>JAIEMH010000349.1 GCA_019752245.1 Flavobacteriaceae bacterium | reverse complement strand
AAAATTGCTACAAAAATGGTTTTCAAAATTTGCCAAAATAACACTTATGACAAAAAGTCAGTATTAATTTTTGGCAGGATAAAAATTAGTATTGAAACTACTATTAAAGATGCAGCACAATTGGTCACCGATAATATGTTGGACAGTGTTTTAATTACCGAACAAAGTTATCCTGTTGGTATTGTTACCGACAAAGATTTTAGATCTAAAGTTGCTACTGGTCGAATTCCGTTGTCACATACTATTGATAAAATAATGGCATCGCCAGTAATTACTGTTGCCGAGAATATTTCTGTTGCCGAAGCGCAATTGGTCATGTTGAAACACGGTGTAACACATCTTTGTGTAACGCAAGACGGAACTGATAAATCTGATGTAAAAGGGATTATTTCTGAACATGATTTGGTAGTTGCTCAAGCCAACAATCCAGGAGTTTTACTTAAAGAAATTAAACGTTCTCAATCGGCTAAAGAATTGAAATTAGTTCGTGATAAACTAACCGATATCGTTCAATCCTCTATAAATAAAAATATTCCGCTTACGCATATTAATAGCATTGCAGGCGAGATTACTCTTGCTATTGTAAAACGCGCAGTCGAACAAGCAATTCTAGATTTGGGTTCGCCTCCAGCCCGATTTGCTTGGTTGAGCATTGGAAGTCAAGGACGAAAAGAACAGTTATTGTTTACCGATCAAGATAGTATATTGGTTTTTGAAGATGTTTCTGCCGATAAGTATCGAGATGTAAAAGATTACTTTTTGAAAATGGCCAAAAAGACTACGGCTACTTTAGAAAAAGTAGGTTTTTCATTTTGTCCACAAGGTCACATGGCTAGCAATATGCTATGGTGTAAATCATTGACAGACTGGACAAAACAATACAACAGTTGGATGAATACTCCAGGTGAAAATTCTAACGAAATCAGTAGCGTTTTCTTTGATTATGAAATGGCATTTGGCGAGCAAAAAATTGAAGATGCTATCACAGATACCATTTTTAAAAACGCCAAAAACAATGTTCTTTTCTTTGATTATTTAGGAAACGATGCTTTGAAGAAACCTACTCCGCTTAATTTTTTCAAGAAATTTAACATTGAGGAAGAAGGCGAAAACAAAGGTAAATTTGATATTAAAACTAGAGCTTTGATGCCCTTAATTGATGGCGCACGAATGTTGGTTTTAAGCAACAACATCAAAGGAATAAATAGCACTTACTTAAGATACAAACAATTAGCGATGGTTGATCCTAAGTTTTCTGAAGTGTATTTAAATTGTGCTGATGCCTTTTTAGTACTTTCAAAATTTAGAACTTTAGAAGGATTAAAAAATGATAGTTCGGGACAATACATCAATTTGGACGAATTGAATAAAGTAGATAAAGAAAAATTGAAAAATGCCCTTGCTCCTATGCGTGATTTGGAAGAATTGATAAAAGATAGATTTCAACTGACACAATTTTCATAATTATGCTCGACTGGTTAAAGAATATTAGCAAAGAACACCCAGAATTTTGGAAGAAGTATGTATCTAAATTTGATAAAAAATCAAATCGATATGTGGCTTTAAGCGTTGAAACCACTGGGTTAAATCCTAGTAAAGATGTGATAATCTCTTTTGGAGCTATTGGTGTTGTTAACGATAACATTTATATTGGTGATACTTTTGAAATTGCGATTCCGCAATACAAATATTTGCATGATAATGGCATTACAAATGATTTTTTATTAGAAAGTAGTCAGCCAAAATTAGCCGAACCAGCAGCGATAGAGAATTTTATTAATTTTATTGGTAATTCTACTTTGGTTGGGCATCGAATCAACTTTGATGTAGAGATGATTAATGTAGCTTTGGAAAAATTAGCTTGCGGAAGACTAAAAAATGAAGCCCTTGACATTGAAGTGATGTACAAAAAACTTCATGATATAAATGATAAAAACTTCTCTTTGGATGAATTGTCTCATTTATTTAAAATTGCAAAAACAGAACGAATTTCGACAACCGACGATGCTTATACTATTGCGCTTTTGTTTCTTAAACTAAAATCTCGTTTGGGATTGAAGTAAAAGCAATCAATAATCATGTAGTTTTGCTTTGTTTTTGTTTATGGGCAATGTACAAATTGACAATACCTTAAAATAACTAGTACCAAGTTTATTTGTGTGATTCTATACATTTTTTTTAATACCTACTTACGGTCGTACTATTTGTTAACGGTATGTTTATCAGTAGTTTTTGTGCTTAAAGAAATTTAAAAGATTAAATACAGAATGAAAATATTAGAAATTAAAAATAAAATATTAATGCTAATTTTAATAGCATTAAGTAACAATTTGTATGCACAAAATGATACAATTCTAGGCGAAGCTGAATACAGGAAACATTATGATTGTAGATATGAAGAAGGTAATATTTTAATAGTTCAAAAAAAAGGCAAAACATTAGATTATAAAACTGCTTGGAAGTTGTCAGATAAAGGTTTTGTTATAAGAACAGAAGCTATTTATGATTTAGAATTTTCCGATGGGAAAAGATTTAAAAGTGGAGTAATTAAAAATATTACAACTGACAGCATAACAATAAGTTCAACAATGAATGAAAATTGCGCAAAATATGAGGGAATAAAATATGAGTTATTTACATATCCAATAAACTCAATTAAAATAGCTCGATTTATAAATGACAGATCTTTGGGATTCTTTACAAAAAGAAAAATTGAAGATAAATTTGACTTAATTGTGCAAAAAGTTGATAAGGCCAAACTTTGCCCAGCAGTATTAACATTTCCTAAAAGAAACAACGAAGTGAAAGTTTGTCATTATTATTTAACTAGCCAAGGTTACGATATTCTATTTGAAACAAATGGATTTTTAGATTATATGGAATATCCAGTAAATTGGCAATAAAACTAGTCCATAACAGCTACTACAAAAGATTTGGGTTATGGTATTAAAGCAGATTTAGGACTAAATTAAGCCCTATTTTTGGATTTGCCAAATCATCCAAAAACAAAACCAACTTTTACATTAAACCCATAACGTTGTATGCTATTTTACAATAAATCGTAAAAAAATGTATGAAATTCTTGAAAATGTTTTAAAGAGAAAAATTGATGTAGATGAAAATACATTAAAAAAAATAGTATCCTACTTTAAAATCATACATACTAAACGCAACCAAATCTTACTGACGAGTGACGAGGTATGTCAAAATTATTATTTTATAAACAAAGGATGTATCCGTTTGTTCACTATTTCAAAAGACGGCAATGAGAATTCTAGGTTTTTTGCATTTGAAGAAGATTTCGCAACCGCATTACCAAGTTTTATTGACCAAAAACCTGCTGAAGAATATTTACAGACACTACAGCAATCGGAATTACTCTATATTTCAAGAACCGACTTTTATCATTTGGTAACTACTTTACCTCAATTTGCAAAATTATATACTGAAATTTTAGAAAATGGTTTTATAATTGCGCAAAAGCGTATCTACGGTTTTCAAGGATTTGATGCTAATGAAAAAGTAAAATGGATCATTAAATATCAACCGAAATTATTATTAAATGTTTCCAATAAAATGGTTGCATCCTATTTGGGATTATCTGCTTCAACCTTAAGCAGAGTGAAATCTAAATTGTAAAAAACGTTGACATAGAACAACTTTTTTGAAATTTTAGGCTATTATCTTTGTAAAAAAAAGATGAAAAATTTACTTTTAATACTAGCACTTATTCCCATCATAGTATGCGGACAACAAAAATCAAACCCAACAGAACTATCAAATTTAAACGGTAGCTATATTAAATCCATTGATAACCTAACATTAGATGCTGCCTATGCACTAAGCAATCGAGCTATGAAAAAAGCGTTTGAACTTGATAAAAACGTATCAATAGCGGTTCTTGATGCTTCAGGTAACATCATTTTAATTATTCGAGGCGATACTGTTGGAATACACAACACAGAAGCAGCTCGAAGAAAAGCTTATACAGCATTATCTACCAAAACTTCAACACTTGAATTATTACAAAAAGCACATAGTAATCCGCTTATTGAAAATTTGAATACACTACCAGAACTGTTACTTTTAAGTGGTGGCACACCTATTTGGTACAAAGGAAATGTCGTAGGTAGTATTGGAGTTGCTGGAGGTGGAAGCCCAGAAAATGATGATTTAATAGCTAAATCGGCATCAATCAATGAAAATGGAATCACAACAAATAAATAATTTAATACATATACTTATGAAAAATTTAATCTACACTGCGTTTTTAACTCTTTTATCAACCTTTATGTTCGGACAAAATAACAAAATTCAGCTTTCAACTCATATTTTAGATGTTTCAAAAGGTTCTCCAGCAAGAGACATTTCAATTAAATTAGAAAAATATAATGAGCAAACTAAAATTTGGTCTTTTGTTGATGAGAAAAAAACTGATTTAAACGGAAGAATTTCTGACTTTCTAAATTCAGAAAAAACTAATTTAGGAATGTATAAATTGACATTCTACACTAGCGAATATTTTAAAAAAGATGGTCTAGAAAGTTTTTATCCTTTCATAGAAGTTGTCTTTCAAATAAAAGATCAAAATCATTATCACGTTCCAATAACGTTGTCAGCATTTGGATATTCAACTTATCGAGGAAATTAATTTTCTAAAAAAAAACCTATTACAAAGGTTTTAAGAAATTGGGGTTTTGTGCTTACTTTAAAGTTTGTTTTGTATTTTTGAATTTCGGTGCTTAATCGAAAGTTTCGTGCTTACAAATCCCAACTTTTTAGAGCCGATAATCTTTACTAACAAATGTTTACCCTAATTTAAATTTATACTGGAAGATGAAAAATTACTTTATTACTTTAACAATTTTAATCTTTTTTTGCTCAAGTGGGATCGCTCAAGTGAATCAAGAAATGTTCGATGAAGTTTTAAAATCAAAAAATAAAGCTAAGGAATATTCATTTACAACTATAGAAGACTATGGTGCTACAACCATTGTTATGAACTATTTAGGAAGCGTTATTACAAAAAATAATACGTATCAGGTCTTAACGTATACCATTTTTTACAAAGAAAGTGGTGACTTTAAATCATCAATCTTGTTTTTCGATATCTCAAATATCTTTTTAGGAAGATATTCTCTTGGAAACAGCTCAAAGGTTGCTGCTAAAATCAAAGGTCAGAAAATTATATTTGATACTATAGAAGATTATTGCGATAAATCGATAAAAAATGAGTTAGATGTCAGTAACGGATTACCAGAGGAATTTCGCACTAAATGTGATAATAAGTTTGGGGACATCCGTTTAATGGAAGACGAATTTTAAAATTACAGCTGTTGCTAACTAAGAACTTTTTTTGAAAACAAAAAAAGGGTATTTATTTTAATGTTTCTATAACAATAATTTTCAAAATAAACACACAACAATTTCACTTTATAAAATAGAAATAATCCTCTCAAAACGACCATGATGCGTTATCGAAATTGGTTTATTTTCTAAAATACTATTTTCAATAATTTGACTAGCGTCTAGATATCTTTGACTTTTATTAACTGTATTGAATGGTACTTTGGTAATATCATCATATATATATATATATCTCTCTCTCTTTCTCATTGATTCTTTCTCCCT
>JAIEMH010000143.1 GCA_019752245.1 Flavobacteriaceae bacterium | reverse complement strand
GTTGATACTTGTGTTAAGTTAACCGTTGCAAGTGTTGCAGGATTTGCGTTAAGAGTATCATTAACTAATACGTTAGGTAATGATTGACCACCAGTTGCACCAACAATTGGAGTTCCGTTATCATTTACCGCATCAATATTTGCATTGTTAACCACTACTGTTACAGTAGCCGAATCACAATTAGTTGGATTTAATTTTTCACAGATTTGGTAGGTAACAACATACGAACCAGAAGCTGTTCCAGGCGCAACATTCACAGAACCATCAATTGGATTCAAAGTCACACCAGCATTAGTAGTTGATACTTGTGTTAAGTTAACCGTTGCAAGTGTTGCAGGATTTGCGTTAAGAGTATCATTAACTAATACGTTAGGGAATGATTGACCACCAGTTGCACCAACAATTGGAGTTCCGTTATCATTTACGGCATCAATTAAAGCTGCGGAAACAGGAACGGTAATAGTTGCAGGATCACAATTAGTTGGATTTATTTTTTCACAAATAGTATAATTAATGGTATAAGTTCCAGCAGGTGTTCCAATCGGTACAGAAACTACACCAGTAATAGTATTTAATACAGGTACAGGTGCGCCACCAATAGAAATTGCAGGAGATGTAATGGCAATATTAACAGTTGTGATAGTTGCTTGAACTCCGTTTAAAGTATCAATACCATTTCCATTATTATTAAGAGCATTACCAATATTTGAATTACCAGTTGTTCCATTAGTTGGAGCAAAAGTATCGTTTTGAGCAACAATTAAAGTGTTTACTGGAATAGGAGTACTAGTTGACGTATTATTACTCAAATTCGGATCTGTATTATTTCCAGTAATTGTAGCTGTATTTGCATAACTACCTGTTAGTTTGACAGTAGCAACAATGACTAAGTTTGCATTAGCCCCATTTGCAAAAGCACCAATTGTCCAAACTCCAGTTGCACTATTAAAAATTCCTACAGATGGCGTAGCACTTACTAAAGCATAACCTGTTGGTAAAATATCAGTTACAACAGCATTTGGTTCATTACTAATACCTAAATTGCTAGCTGTAATAGTAAATGTAACAGAACCACCAAGATTTGGAGAAGAATTACTTACCGTTTTACAACTCTTAAGTCGGAACATCCTTTGTAAATAGTTGTACTTACACTTGCGCTAGTTAAACCCCAACCCCAAGTATTTAATAAACGACCATTTCCAAAATCATTACATGTAACTCCATCAGTTTCATTTGTTCCAATTGCTGGAGCAGGTAAAGTATTTGCAAAATTCCCATCGCCACTCCAAGCACGTGTTGGGCTAGGTGTTCCGTTTAGTGAATTATTTAATCCTGTACCTGTAGTATTATTGTTTGCATCAGAACAGTCAGTTCCAACACTTGTTAAAGAGCTATCATCCCAAAACATTTGAGAATTAGAAATTGCAGTAGGAGCTATAGATTGAACATTAAATCCGTTCTTATTTAACTCTGCATCATACATTGGTAAATTAAAACGTCCTGCCAAATAATTTAAAGTTAGTGTCATACTTGCTCCATCAGGAACAACTGCACCAAAACCATTTAATCCATTCCATGATATGCTATTATTTCCTGCAGCAACGCCATAAGATTCTAAAATAACATCTTCTGTTCCTGCTTGATATCCAGGAACTCCATTTAAATTTATAACCAATCTAACATCTCCAGCTTTTGAAATATTATAATTTATCAAATAAGGTCCACAATTTGTTATTGTAGGAGTTAAAAATGTAGGAGCAGTTGGTATTGATGCTATTGGATATAAAGCGTTATCTGGATTATTTAAAAATATTTTATATCCATTAGATAACGCTGGTATTAAAGAAGTATTTATGGATTTTCTAGTTGTAGTGTATGCTCCAACAGGATTTACACCATAACTATTTACGGCAAGGTTATAAGCAATTGGTTGAAATCCAGGACGAAAATCAACAAATAAAACAACTTGGTCAGCAGTGTAAACATAAAAATTAGGTTCAGAGTTTGCGGTAACTAAATTTCCATAATTACTATCAACCGCTACAAATCCCCATTTGTCACAATGAACACGACCATTTTTTTTAACTCCAGACGTTGTAGCAACAGTCATGTCAAATAATGCACCAACAGCTCTGTCAGCAGAAGTTGATAATGGAGTAACACCTCCATCATTACTTCTGTAAAACTCTATCCAGTGTTCTCCAGCAACGGTTGGATTAAAAGTGAGAGGATTATAACCAGTGGTTACTCCTCCAATATTGGGACCAACTAACGCCTGAGCATGAGTATCAATACTACCTGCAGAACCTGCGGCATTATTCCATAATCCTGACATTACAACTGTTCCACTTGGATTTTTAATTCGGTAGTACAAATTAGAAATTCTTGCAGGTGTTCCTACAGAATATCCTCTCCAGTCAAAACCGAAATACATTCTTTCAGATCCTGCATTTGCAATATTAAAATAGATTCGATTGTCATCACCAGCATTAAAGTATGAGCCACTTTGTAAGTCTGGTGCACTCAATACTGCTGTGATATTTGCTGCATTAGGCGAAAGAGTAGGTGTACCTTCTGCAAATACCAATGATGAAATTGAAATCAATAAAAATGAAAGTATAAACTTTAAATTGTTTATTTTTTTCAAGAGGGTAATTGTTTGCATAATAATGATGCTTAGTTATTTTTTTTTTGATTTGGATACCGATTAAATGCCACTCAATTTTAGTTGCTAACATCTTCCGATAAGTTATTCACATTACAAAATTAGTTTGATATTTTATACTTTTATCATTTTGTCTGTGAATAGCAATTAATCTCGTTTAAATACATTTATTTGCTTGTTAAGCCTTATCTTTACAAATTATTCTTCGAAAGTAGTCAGCATTTTTATATAAACCAAAAAAAATATCGATAAAGTGTTCAAAATAACAGATAAATGGTATATTTTGTTATTTATTGTATTTAATATCTTACAAATAAATTAAAAATGAAAACTTTAATTTTGATTCGTCATGCAAAATCTAGTTGGGATTTACCAATTGAAGATTTTAAAAGAGAAATAACATTATCGGGAAAAGAAAAAAGTATCAAAGTTGCCAAAAAAACAATTGATGATGTCAATTCTGATGTCACAATTTGGTGTAGCTATGCAAGAAGAACTAAGCAAACGGCAAAAATATTCCTTGAAAATTGGAATCTAAATCAAAACATAATCGAAATTAAAAAAGAATTGTACACTTTCGACGCATCCAAATTGGAAGTAATTGTTAAATCTTGTTTAAATGATTGTCAAAAACTAATTCTTTTTGGTCATAATAGTGCCATTACAGATTTTGTTAATAAATTTGGAGATATTTATATAGATAATGTGCCTACTTCTGCATTTGTTTCAATTATTTTTTATTGTAATAATTGGAGTGATATTAAAAAAGGCAAAACCAATAAAATTATAGTTCCAAGAGATATTTAATTATGATTAAAGAAAACAATTACAGATACATTGATAGAGAAAAAAGTTGGTTAACATTCAACGCAAGAGTTTTACAAGAAGCAGCAGATGAGTCGGTTCCGTTGTTAGACAGGCTTCGTTTTTTAGGAATTTTTTCTAATAACTTAGACGAATTTTTTAGAGTTAGATTTGCAGCAATCAGACGTCTTAGTCTAACTGGAAAAACAGGTGAAAAAGTACTTGGCGGAATCACAGCACAACAATTAGTAAAAGACATTACAGCTATTGTTATCAAGCAACAGTCAGAAAGTCTTCGTATTCTTGAAATCATTGAAAAGCAGCTTGAAAAACAAAATATTATTATTGTAAACGAAAATGAACTCAATCAAGAGCATCAAAACTTTGTTCATGATTTATTTATTCAAAGTGTAAGTCCAGAATTAGTTACAATTATATTAAATGATTTGGCAGAATTTCCATTATTGAAAGACACTGCTGGATATTTGGCCATTAAATTGGTTATGAAAACCGAAGAAAAAGCTAAGGTTTTAGGTTTAGTAAAACCCAAAAAAGAAATTCGATATGCAATAATTGAAATTCCAAAAACAATTAATAGAATTGTAGTTTTACCTCAAATTGGTGATAAACAATACATCATGCTTCTTGATGATGTTATTCGATACAATTTAAGTAGTATTTTCAATATTTTTGATTACGAAAAAATATCGGCTCACATGATAAAAATTACTCGTGATGCTCAGCTTGATATTGATAGTGATATGAGTAAAAGTATGTTGCAGAAAATTGCAACTTCAGTAAAAGAGCGAAGAGTTGGTGAGCCTGTTCGTTTTGTTTACGATTCAAAAATAGAAAAAGATACTTTAAACTTTTTTCTAAATAGAATGAAAATCGATGCTTCAGATAGTATAATTCCTGGTGGCCGTTACCACAATAGACGCGACTATATGAATTTTCCAAATCTTGGCAGATACGATTTATTATACCAACAAAAAGCGCCTTTACCAGTTGAAGGTTTGTCGCTTGAAGGAAGTATTCTGACTAAAATTGCCAAAAAAGATTTTCTAATTTCGGCGCCATATCAGTCGTTTTCTTATCTAATAAAATTTTTGCGCGAAGCAGCTTTAGATCCAAAAGTGACAACCATAAAAATTACTTTATACCGATTGGCAAAAAATTCTCAAATCATTAGTTCGCTTGTAAATGCTGCCAAAAACGGAAAACGTGTTGTTGTTCAAATCGAACTTCAAGCACGTTTCGATGAGGCTAGTAATATTTCTTATGCAGAACAAATGCAACAAGAAGGTATCGAGCTTATTTTTGGTTTGAAAGGGCTAAAAGTGCACAGTAAAATTTGCTTAGTGGAACGAATGGAAGATGGAAAAATGAAACGTTACGGATTTATTTCTACTGGAAATTTTAATGAATCTACGGCTAAAGTGTACACTGATGTTACTCTTCTTACAAGTCATCAACAAATTTTAAAAGATGTTTCTAAGATTTTCGATTTTTTTGATATTAATTATAGATTGCACAGATACAAGCATTTAATAGTTTCTCCGCATTATTCACGCTCTAAATTTTGCAAACTTATTGATAGAGAAATTCACAATGCACAAGCAGGAAGACCAGCTTATATAAATTTAAAAATGAACAGTTTATCTGATTTTGAAATGATAGACAAATTATATGACGCTAGTAATGCAGGAGTAAAGATGAAACTTCAAATACGTGGTATATGTTCGTTAATTCCTGGAGTAAAAGGCATGAGCGAAAATATTGAAGCCATAAGTATTGTTGATAATTTCCTTGAACATTCAAGAGTTTTTATTTTTTGTAACGACAATAATCCTGACGTTTTCATCTCATCAGCCGATTTTATGACCAGAAATTTAGATGGTAGAGTAGAAGTAACTTGTCCTATTTACGATGAAGATATTAAAAAACAATTGATAGATAATTTCAATGTAGGTTGGAAAGGAAATGTAAAAGCACGATATCATTCAGAAAAATTAGACAATAAATACAGAATAAGAAAAGAAGGTGAACCAGTTTTTAGAGCTCAACTAGAAACTTATAATTACTATAAATCGTATTTAGAAATACCTTCAGAAAATCTTTCATAAATTATTATAACTTCTTAATTGCACCCAAAAATTAATGATTTCAATAAAA
>JAIEMH010000326.1 GCA_019752245.1 Flavobacteriaceae bacterium | reverse complement strand
ATCAATATTCTTAAATACACCTTCATTGCAGGATTTGTTGTTTTTTTTGTGGCCTGTTCTACAAAAAAAGACACGTATCTTGCTAGAAAATCACATTCATTAAGTACAAAATACAATATTCTTTATAATGGAGGAATTGCTCTAGATAAAGGAGTTGCCGATTTAAAATCGCAGTACAATGATAATTTTTGGGAAACGCTTCCTGTTGAGCGCATGCAAATTACCCAAGATCAGATGTTGCCTGGTAAAGCCAAAAACGCCAATTTTGAAAGAGCCGAAACCAAATCTACAAAAGCCATCCAAAAACATTCCATGAATATTGGAGGAACAGAGAAAAATCCGCAAATGGATGAAGCACATTTAATGTTAGGAAAATCGCGTTATTACGAGCAACGATTTGTACCGGCATTAGAAGCTTTTAATTATGTTTTATACAAATATCCAAGCAGCGATAAGATTTATGAAGTAAAAATTTGGCGTGAAAAAACCAATATGCGAATGGATAATGATGCTTTGGCAGTTACCAATCTTCGCAAGTTGCTAAAGGAAATTAAATTTAAAGATCAAATTTTTGCCGACGCAAATGCTACGCTGGCTCAAGCATTTTTAAATTTGAAAGAAAAAGATAGCGCCGTTGCAAAACTGAAATTAGCTACAGAATTTACAAAATCTGACGAAGAAAAAGCACGTTATCATTTTATTTTAGGGCAAGTTTATGAGCAAATGGGTCATAAAGACAGCGCTTTCGCCAAATATCAAGAAGTTATTGATATGAAAAGAAAGGCAGCGCGTCAATATGTTATTCAAGCACATGCTAGACAAGCGTTACAATTTGACTTTGAAAAAGGTGATACTTTGGCTTTTGTAAAAAAATATAAAGATCTATTGAAGGATAGAGAAAACAGACCCTATCTTGACGTTCTTAACCATCAAGTTGGATTGTTTTATGACAAATTAAAAAAACCTGAAGACGCCAAAAAATATTACAACGTATCGCTAAAAAAGAAATCTCAAGATACTTACTTAATAGCTTCTAATTATAGAAATCTTGCCGAAATACATTTTAATAAAGCTAAATATGTAACTGCTGGAAAGTATTATGATAGTACATTAACCGTTTTAAATCCGAGAACTAGAGAATATAAATTGATTGCTAAAAAGAGAGAAAATCTTGAAGATGTAATTAAATTTGAAGGAATAGCGCAACGCAATGACAGTATATTAAGAGTAGCATCACTCTCACCATCAGAAAGAGAAAATTATTATAAAGGATATATAGATAATCTTAAAAAAGAAGAGAAAAAACTACAAGAACTAGCTGCAAAAGAAGCTAAAGCAAAAGAGCAATCAGAATCAAATTCTGGAGCAAGTGATTTTAATGGAAAAGGAAGTACAACTAAAGAAGACTCGCAGTTAGCAAACAATTCAATTTCTACACAAATAGTTCAAAAAGCAATTACAACCACTCCAATGATTTCTGCATCCAATACTGGAAGCACATTTTACTTTTACAATCCATCAACAGTTGCATTTGGAAAAGTAGAATTTAAGAAAAAATGGGGCAATAGAGCACATGTAGAAAATTGGCGATTATCTAAAGAAGCGGTTAAAGACAATACTCAAGATGCAAACGATACTGCCGATAATAGCGATAAGCCAAAAGAAGAAGAAGAAAGATTCACAACAGATTTTTATATTAAAAAAATTCCAACATCTGTAAAAGATTTGGACAGTATTGGTAAAGAAAGAAATTTCGCTTACTATCAATTAGGTGTTATCTACAAAGAGAAATTTAAAGAATATAAAAGAGCAGCAGAAAAACTAGAAAGGCTTTTAGAAAACAATCCAGAAGAGCGTTTGATTTTACCTTCAATGTATAATTTGTATAAAATTTACCAAATCATTGATTCGGCAAAAGCATTGGCTATGAAAGCAAAGATTATTGCACAATATCCAGATTCACGTTATGCACAAATTATAAGCAATACATCGGCAGAAAACCTAATAAGTTCAACGCCAGAAGTCGCTTATGATGCATTGTATAAAGATTACGAAAAAGGATTGTACCGAGAAGTACTTCCAAAAACAGAAGTTGCAATTGAGCAATTTACAGGTGAAGAAATGTTGCCTAAATTTGAATTGTTAAAAGCAAATCTTCTAGGAAAATTAAAAGGATTGGTAGAATTTAAAAAAGCATTAAATTATGTTGCATTAACTTATCCAAATAGTGAACAAGGTAAAGAAACAGAACAGTTTATTGCAATTAGAATTCCATATTTAGAGTCGTTATCATTCAATTCTGAGTTTCCGTTGTCATGGAATATTTTATACAGAGCAGATAATTTAGAAGATAAAAACATAAAAACACTTTTAGAAAAACTAAATAAATTTGCAAAAGAAAGAACTATTGAAACATTGACAATATCAACAGATATTTATACAATTGATAAAAACTTTATAGCTATTCACGGAATAAAAACACTTGAAAACGCAAAAGGAATTGCACAAGTTTTAAAAGAATTTAAAGAGTATAAAATTGCTAATGAAGCAATAATTATTTCTAGCGAAAACTATAAAGTGGTTCAGGTAAAGAAAAATATTGACGAGTATACATCAGGCGATTGGTTAAACAAAGACATTATTCCGGTTCAAAGAAATATTATGCTTCCAGAACCTAAACCAGAAAAAAATCAAATTACGCCAGAGCAAGCAAATGTAGATCAAATAAAAAATAAAAAAAATCAGGAAAAAGGAAAAGAATTTGAAAATCAAAATTCTATAAACCAGATTGAAACTAATGATGATCTTCCAACCAAAAACATGATGCCACCAACTCCTGACATGCCCAAAAAACGATAATGTTATGTTTGATAAAAAACCAAAATCATACACAGATCTTTTGGGTAAGACCAATAGAATAGTTGAAGGAACAACAATAAAAGGAGACATTTCGTCTCCAGCAGATTTCCGTTTAGACGGACATTTAATAGGTAATTTTGAGTCAAAAGGAAAATTAGTTATTGGTCCATCAGGAAGTGTTAAAGGTGATATTATTTGTAAAAACTGTGATATCGAAGGCAAGTTTGACGGAAAAATTCAAGTAACAGAAATTCTAAATATAAAAGGAAAAGCAGTTATTCACGGAGAAGTAATTTGTGGAAAACTAGCTGTTGAACCTGGAGCCGAATTTACAGCAACTTGTGTAATGAAACCACAAGTAAAAAACCTTTCACATGGACAACCAGTCGAAGAAAAAACAGCGTAATAAATGGTTAGCATTAATAAATATTCCTATTCAAATGGGAGTAATTATTTTTCTTTTTGCATACGCAGGAAAATGGCTAGATGAAAAATATCCAAATCCAGATGAGCTGTATACTAAATTAATAACATTATTAGGAGTTTTTCTAGCAATGTACAATGTTTACAGACAAGTGAAGGAAATTGGCAAAACAGATGAATAAATAGAATGAAACTCCAAATTTTCAAAACCATATCAACCACTTTATTAATAGCGGTTTTACTTTTTTTTGCCAACAAACTAATTTTACATTGCACCTGTTTTCATCAAAATTTTGAACAATATAGCAGTTCATTAGAGTCTATATATTCAGTTTTTTTTGGGTTTTCTGTTTTAATTTTGACAACATTAATCATAGTAAATTCAATTAATAAAGACATCGTTGGCATGACATTTTTATTAATTACAACAGTCAAAGCAGGAATTTCTTTATTCATTTTTTCAGAAATTATATCTTCAAGCAATAAAAATTCTGTTGAAAAAATGAATTTTTTTATAGTATTTATTATTTTTTTAGCAATAGAGACGTTAATAACTATTAGATTATTAAATAAAAAGCAATAATCAATCGGTAAATCTGCAAATTCATCTAAAAAATTAATTTAATCTACTTGGAATATTAATAAAAAATGTACCTTTGCACCAAATTTTAGAAACCTTAAAATTTAAGTAAAATAAAGTTATGGTGATTTCAAAAAAACCACTCCATTTTATCGCGGCACTTTTAGTAGCATTTATGCCATTAGTTTCAAGTGCAAATCCTACAAGTGATTCAACATCTGTTGAGGTTCAAACTGTTGCAAAAACAGATGAAACTTCTCATGAAAAAGTTGAAAAGACACCAGAAGAAGAAAGAGCTGAATTTATTCAACACCATTTATTAGATTCTCATGATTTTCACATATTTTCTTATGGAAAAGAATCGGGTCATGAAAAGCATGTTGGTTTTCCTTTGCCAGTGATTTTATGGGAAGATGGATTGCATTTCTTTATGTCGTCTGAGTTTCATCATGGTGAGGCTGTTGTTGAATCGAACGGAAAATATTTTGCTATAAATCATCATAATGGTATGATTTATAATACTGATGCTAACGGAACTTTCAATGTTGATGAGAAAGATCATACAACAAATACAAAACCATTAGATTTATCTATAACTAAAAATATTGTTATGATTTTAGTTGTGGCTTTATTAATGTTTCTAATGTTTAGAAATCTTGGTAAATCTTATGGTAAAAATGGTGGTATAGCAACAGGTGCTGGTAGATTTTTTGAGCCAATTATTTTATATGTTAGAGATGAAATAGCTATTCCTAACATTGGAGAAAAACATTATAAAAAATACATGAGTTATTTATTGACTGTATTTTTCTTTATCTGGTTTTTAAATATGTTTGGATTAACACCGCTTGGAGTAAACGTTACAGGGAATATTGCAATTACTGCGGCTTTAGCTATTATTACTTATTTAATTACAACTTTTTCTGCAAATAAAAATTATTGGGGACACATTTTCTGGATGCCAGGTGTGCCTTGGCCCATGAAAATAATTTTGGCGCCAATTGAATTGTTAGGTACATTGATCAAGCCATTTTCATTAACGATACGTTTATATGCAAATATGGTTGCTGGTCATATCGTTTTAATGAGTATCATTGCAATGATGTACACATTCAATAATGTTGCTGGAAGTGGTTTTTCTTTTGCATTGGCTTTCGTTCTTTCTATATTAGAGATTTTAGTTGCAGGATTACAAGCTTATATTTTCACGATGTTAACGGCGCTTTACTTTGGTTCAGCTAATGAAGAGCATCACCATGATGAGGATGCTCATCATTAATAAATTGAATGTTTAATTTTTAATATATATACATTATGGGAACTATTCCAAATTTAGTAGGAGCAGGTTTAATTGTTATTGGTGCTGGTTTAGGTATTGGTAAAATTGGTGGTTCAGCAATGGATGCTATTGCTCGTCAACCAGAAGCTTCTGGAAAAATTCAAACTGCAATGCTTATCGCAGCTGCACTTATTGAAGGTATTGGTTTTGCTGCATTCTTTATGGGCAAATAATATTTTTTAAAACAATTGTTGTAACGGTTGGTTACAACAATTGTTTAATTAATAAAATTTAGATTAATAAATTAAGAAGATATATAATGGAAGAATTATTAGGTCAATTTTCATTAGGTTTATTTATTTTACAAATTGTTTTATTTGTAGGATTAATCCTTTTACTTAAAAAGTTTGCTTGGAAACCAATTCTTGACGCTGTAAACGAAAGAGAAGAAGGAATTAAAAACGCATTGCTTTCGGCTGAAAATGCTAAAAAAGAAATGCAAAATCTTAAATCAGATAATGAAAAATTATTAGCTGATGCAAGAGCTGAGC